>NZ_PGCK01000013.1 GCF_021023085.1 Methanooceanicella nereidis
CCCAACGACCAATCAGTACTCAGAGTCGTGGTTTCCATGCTCATGGACATAAACGAAGAATTTGTCACGGACAAAAAACATATACAAATCGAAAGAAACGAATACTAGAAAGACAGGAGCTAAAAAATATATTTTACAGAAAACTCCGGACACCGCCTATAGCGGTGATATATTTGTCGTGTAAGCGTCAACCGTGCAGTTAAAATTTAGTGTTTTGGAGAATGTTCGGGCCTTGTTTTAGAGTTGGTGACTTAGAGCAGGTTGGTGCGTTGAGCCGTGCATTAGAGACTTTAGTGCGTTGACGGTGATACTGGAGCCATTTGTGGTTTGGTGAGTGAACCTTTGGGTTTTCGTGACCTTAAATTCTAAAAAAAAATTTGTGTTTCCGTGTTTCTGTGAGGTTACGTGCCTACCTGCCATCCGACAGGCACAACGGCAGAACATCAATCCCATAATAGAGTTACAAGCAAGTCTTTACAGAGACCATCAAAAAGTCTTTCATGGTAGCGCACAACGGCGAATAAGGACCACCAGTTTCCACCACAAAGCGCTCAATGGGCACAAGGGTACACCAGTTTCCACCACGAAGGGCACTAAGGGCTCGAGGGTTCACAAAGGACTTTTTTAGAAGATAATTATTATCTTAAAAAAATAGTGGACCATCGAGCCCTTAGTGGTGAAATAACCGTAGACTCTTCTAATAACCCATACTTTAATATTAATTTGACACATATTGCTTGTTGCTTTTACAGGCGTTATTTATGAGAAGGACGACTTCGCCGGATATTGCTGCAGTGATCAAGTCGCTGAATATAGCGTATGACGATTCGCTGTCGATGTATGCCGCCAAGAATTCTGGGGCGGTGAGAAGGAGGCCTGACAGCGAGGATATAAGGCCACCGTACTTCAGGGACGGCGATCGGATAATGCATTCGAAGGCGTATACGCGGTATATCGATAAGACGCAGGTCTTTTATCTGGTCAAGAACGACCATATCACACATCGTGTTTTACACGTACAGCTCGTAGCGAAGATATCGAGGCAAATAGGCAGGTGTCTCAGGCTAAATGAGGACCTTATAGAGGCTATAGCGCTTGGGCATGACATAGGCCACGTGCCTTATGGCCATGACGGCGAGAAGTATCTTTCGAGTATTTCGAAGAAGTACGGGATCGGCGGTTTTCACCATAATTTGCAAAGTGTCCGGGCGCTGGACAGGATGGAGAACCTGAACCTGACATTACAGGTGCTGGACGGAATTGTTTCGCATAACGGAGAGGCCCATGACCTTATGATCCATCCCGAGTACGATAAGACATGGGAGATATTTGACAGGCAGGTGGAGGAGCGCCAGAGGATATATGAGGGGCATTCAGGGATAATGCCGATGACGATGGAAGGGTGCGTCGTAAGGGTATCTGACACCATAAGCTATGTCGGAAGGGATATTGAGGACGCCATTACCCTTGGCCTCATCTCTCGCGATGACATACCTGAAAAATGCGCGGGCGTTCTCGGGAACACTAACAGGGATATCGTGAACAGCCTCGTCATCGACGTCATCGAGAACAGTTATGGCAAAGACCACATCGCCCTTAGCAGGGAGACTGCGGCCGCGTTAAGAGAACTAAAGGACTTTAACATGACACGCATCTATACTAATCCCCGGGTAAAGACCCAGGCCAGGAAGATCGAAAAAATGTTCGGAATGCTCTTCGATACGTTTTTAGACGACCTGAAGACGCAAAATACAGGGTCAAAGATATTCACGCATTATCTTGATAATTTTAACGACGGCAGCCGGGCGGATTACATTGACACTACAGGCGACCCGATCATTGTAAGAGACTTCATAGCGGGTATGACCGACGAATATTTTAACGATATGTTCAGCGAGATATTCCTGCCTGAAAAAATGAAAAGTTTCCTCTCGTGAGATCAGTGCAGGTGGACATTTGTTAAGGATATTTTTTATAGTGGTGACAGTTATCGCCATTCTTAACTCTATCATAATAGGGCCGTACGGGTTTTCTCCGTCCCCATATCCCGCCGTGACAGTATATGAAAAGGATATGGCTTTCAATGGATACACGCTTTATTCGTCTCTCGCCGGGGATAAAAGCATGGGAAGCGAGGGCGTTGTATATCTTGTGGACATGGAAGGGAATATTGTCCACAGGTGGCTCACCGATCATGTGCCGGGCGACCATGGACATCTTTTACCGGATGGTACCCTGTTATTTTCGGGTGTCGTTAACACAGGTCCATCCCCCGGAGGCGGCAAAGGAGGGGTGATCCAGGAGATAGGCTGGAACGGGACCGTATTATGGGAATACAGCGACGACCGCATGCATCATGACCATTTCAGGATGCCGGACGGGAATACCCTTGCGATAGTATGGGAAAGCCTTCCTGCCGACTTTTCCGGAAGAATACCTGGCGGTATCCCGGGGACAGAGGACGCCGGGTCAATGTGGTCGGACGCGATCATAGAGATCGACAGGAACGGCTCGGTGGTATGGGAATGGCATTGCCATGAGCATCTCGACCCTGAAAAATATACTATCCATTCTCTGGATAAAAGAAACGAGTGGACTCATGTTAACTCTGTAAAATATATCCCTGCAGGAAATATGTTCAATGGAAGGGAAAGCATCCTCATAAGCATCAGGGAGCTCGATACGGTCGCTATCATCGATAAGGGGACTGGCGACATTGTCTGGGAATGGGGCCATGGCATATTGAACCACCAGCACGATGCCAGGATGCTCGATAACGGGAACATCCTTATCTATAATAATTATGAGAATGACGATAGCCTGGTTAAAACAGGCGGCCTTCTGCCGCATTCTTCTGTGATCGAGGTAGATCCCCGCACAGGCGACATCGTGTGGAGATATGATATCGAAAGCGAGGACGGAACGATTTTCTTTTCATGTCTTATTAGCGGAGCCTCAAGGCTTCCGAACGGGAACACGCTTATATGTGAAGGCTGCAGCGGCCGCATCATTGAAGTGACGCCCGATAAAAAGATAGTATGGGAGTTCACCAACCCCTGTTATCCTGTAAGCTTGAAAGGTAACTCGGTATACCGGGCATACAGGTACGGGCCCGAAGAGATAGACTGGCCTGAGGACTTTTTGTCGCCTGGACACAACGGAACATCTTTGCCTGGCCCATCAGCGGCAGATTTCGCCGGGTCCGTTATAATAAGGGCCGGAGCTACCGGTTTGAATATGTTATACCATATAAAAGAAATACTGGAGGGGTTTTAACCCGCCTATAATATCTTTTTACCCAGAGCCGACGTGATCAGGTCTATCGCCAGCTTTCCGGTGATATTATACTTGTCCAGTATCGGGTTTAGCTCGACCATCTCAAGAGAACTTAGCTTATTACAATCGGAGATCATCTCCATCGCAAGATGCGCTTCACGATAAGTGATGCCCCCCTGCACAGGAGTCCCTACGCCGGGCGCATATACCGGGTCCATGACGTCCAGGTCGAACGAGACATGCAAGGCGTCAACATCTTCGCAGGCGATCTTCAGCGCCTTTTTCATCACCTTACACATGCCGACCTCATCGATCCCCCTCATCGTTAAGACGGTCACTTTAGACTTCTTTAGCTCCTCTCGCTCAAGCGGGTCCAGGTCCCTGGCGCCTATGAGGACGCATTTCTCTTCGACGACCTTTGTCTTAACGCCCATCTTACCCACCAGGTTTTTAGTGCCGCGCCCAACGGACGTCGCAAAGCTCATGCCATGAATGTTGCCGCTGATGGTCGTCTCCTCTGTGTTAAAGTCGCCGTGTGCATCTATCCAGAGCATGCCTATACGGTCATAGTGTTTACTTAATGCGGCAGTAGTGCCCATAGAAATGCTGTGGTCTCCGCCTATAACGAGCGGTAAAAAATCATCATCGATGGACTCGCTTACGAAATCACGGACCTTCTTACAGGCACAAATGACCTCTCTATAGTATCTGAGCTTTATGTTCTCAGGCGGGTCAATAGGCCTCGGCGGAGTAATTACATTACCCATGTCTTCGACCTCGATACCGAGTTCCATGATATTTTGTAACAGACCGTCGTTGCGCAGAGCGTCCGGCCCCATATCTATGCCGCGCCTGTTAGCCCCGAGGTCAAGCGGCACTCCGACGATCCTGACTTTATCGATTGACATAAAAGGTCGACCCTAATAATATCCCCTAATATTAATACATATCGACACATATGTTTTTCGATGATAGTAAGCCATAAAAAGGAAAGGGCTATGATACCCGGTTCGATCGAACTTTATTTTCGGGAGACGATAAAAGAGAGGGAAATGTCAGAACCCTGACTCGAAATTTTCTTCTTTTTTATAATATGGCAGATACACCAGTTTTTTAGACATTATGTACAGGTCATAGTCAAGCTTTTGAAGCACCCCTGGTTTTTCCGCCTCGAAAGTCACGAATAAAAAATCGGCCATATCTTTAACACGGTCCGCTGTCACTTCACATGGCATACGTTCCACATTGTGTTCAAGCTTTGCCGCATCGTACTTTGGAGGCTCTATCGTCAGCTTTTCTGCCAGCTTTTTATACTGCCCCGGATCGATATCAAACGCAGGGATCATCATTTCTATCTCCCCGAAAGGAGAGTCGCCCTTCAGGATACCGGAGAGTTTTGAAAGGAAGCCGCCTTTGACCGAAGAATGCCTTATGAAAAACCTGATACCTGTTTTCCAAAAAGGCAGATAGACTTTAGTGCCTTCTCCCCCGCGGGTAAAAGCGCCGGCCTCGTATTCGATGGTTTCCGTATTTCCGTCCCATGAGTTAAGGGTCCCGCACGCCTCGCATAAAAATACGTTGTCGATATTCCTGGAATGCACCGGAGTATTACATTTCGGGCACTTTACCTGAACGATCTTTGTCAAACACATCACCATACCCTTATTTGATCCGGACCTTTTGCTCGACTTTGCTGTCGCTCACGCCGTGCGACCTTTTCTCCATCAAGCTCCTGAGAGGGCTGCCCCCTTTTACCTCTCCGACAGTAAATTCAGTGTCGCGCCTGCCATAGACGAAGCCTCCTGCAGCTATTAGCAGGCTGACTATGATCACTATTATCGGTATTCCTATCATGCTGCTGTCCACGCTCGCCATCCAGATGCCGAGCACAGTGCCGAACGCCCCTGCCGCTGTCCCGATAGCCATAGAAGCGCTTCTTATCGTAACGTCTCCCGGTGCCCTTCCTGACAGGACTTTTCCCGTGATACCGTCTATTGTCACCAGGTAGATACTGTCATAATAGCTGTATCTTACCACCCATACCGGATAAAACACGATCTTGACGTCTTTCGGAAAAACATGCATGTTCACGAATGTCACATTATCCACGCCGGCCCATTTTATCGCTGTCCGCCTGATAGATCCCATCCCGAAGTTCAGGGCATCTGACGCCGATGTGGTGACCTCGAACGCCGGTATGCTGCCTTCATCGTGAAGCATGGCCTCTCCGTCGATGTCTTTTAAGTGCTTTATCCCGAGATCGCCGCTGTCACATGCGATGCCGTTCCAGTCGAAGTCTTTGATCACCATTTTTTCCTTATACACGGTGACATTATCGCCATGGCTGTCTTCCTCTATGCTGTTGCCGCAAACCCATCCGGCGGCCCTTCCCCGTATTTTCCAGAATGGAAGGTAAATGGCAAAACATTCTTTGATCTTGCCGACGCGGTTCAGGTCGGGCGCAGTATAAGAGCCCTTCATCCAGTTATTGGCCGCATTCATTACCTCGTCCTGCCCGATCACTCCCTTAAGCATTATTTTCCCCACGCCCCGGTCGCCTTCGATCCCCAGTACGGACGTGCAGTATGGGCAGGATGTGAGCCTGGAGCCCTCTTCTATCGATAATGTCCCTCCGCACGAAGGGCAGTTCATAGAAAGCGTGATGGCCATACTAGAACCTCCTCAATGTCCTGTTTGCCAGGAGTATGACAGCGGGAATGGTCGGCAATATCAGTACGGAGCTGCAACATAGCCCGTTCTTGAACAGGAAGAAACCTGCCAGAGATTCCAGGAAAAACAGTATGAAAGCCCCTATAGTGATAAGGATAAAAGGAGCCGAACTTCGCACAGGATAATCCGAAACGAATACCTCTCCAGAGGAGCCGTCGATGATAGTCACATATTTTTTTCCATCATACTCGTACTCTACGTCCCAGAGCGGGAAATAAACCAGAGCCTGCTCTTTTGCCGTACCCGGAAGAAATGGCAAATATGCCGTCATATCTATATCCGGGACCAAAACATCAGGTCCCTCTACCTTATAGCTTTTGTCGAATATCTTTAGGTCGCCTGCGAGGACCTTCAGGCTATGAAGGCCCGGAAGCGTCGTAGATCTTGCAGGCTGGACGTACAGCTTTTCTTCGCCGCTGACGTCTCTTTTGAACATATAAACAGGAAAATATTGCTGTTTATAGGTCAGGTTCCGTATCCCGGGTAAAAGCTTTTTCGAGACTTTTGAGCTTCTGGCCCATCCGTTAAATATACCCTCAGCGCCACTCCGGTCGATGAGATAAGGCATAATATAAAAAAATCCCGCGCCGCTCCTGTCTATAAATACCTGAGTATCGCAATATTTACATCGGGCGAATCTGTCCCCCGGCTCAAATTTTATTTGTGCGCCACACTTATCACATTTGATCTCTGCCATAAGAACATCCTGACCGTTGACTGAAACTCTTAACAGGCACATTAATTCATGCCGTGAGACGAGAGATTCGATGAATATTAACTTCAGGCCATAAGATCTTTTCATGGATCTCGGCCATTATCAGTATATTTTAATAGATCATTGATGGAAAGCCAATATCTTTAATGATAAACATTAACTAGGAAAATAAATAAATTTTACCATATTATTAATATCCGGTCATGATAAATATTTTTTATTTTATTTACCAGAATAGCAATTTTTATTAATGTAAATATTTATATAAATAATATATAATTATTAAATGTTCTAAAAAAGTAAAAAAGTCAGTTATGTCTTTTGAAAATATACTAAAAAACATTATATAACAAAAAAAGAAATGATTTTTTTATGAAAAAGATTGATTCTAAAAATATATATCCATCACATTTTATATTATTTATTTCCTTATGTGCCATCACATCAATATTTATCCTGTTAAGCATTGCTAACGCAGAAGCACAGGATATCGGCATCATATGGGAAAAAACATATGGCAGCAAAGGCATAGATGCCCCGGTCGACATTAAAGAGACACCGGACGGGGGGTATATCCTCGCCGGATATACACAGCCAGACCTGAATGGGAATAAGTATGCGTATTTACTGAGACTTAACGGTAAAGGCGAAAAAATATGGGAAAAATCTTACGGCACGGCAAAGTTAAATTCATTCACTACTGTGCTCCCGACCTCTGACGGGGGATACATATGCGTGGGAACGACAAACCCCTATACTAAGAACGGATCGGACGTCTATCTGGTAAAGACCGATGCTCAGGGTAAAGCATTATGGACGAAAACTTACGGCGGGATACTTGACGAAAGCGGGAAATGCATCATACAGACGCCTGATGGCGGATATATGATCTTAGGAAGAGTCCTGCTAAACGGGATCAAGACATATGACTGTTATGTCATAAAGATCGACAGGAATGGAAAATTATTATGGGATAAGACATATTCCGAAGGGGATTATGAATCCTGTATGGACATACTGGCCACAAAGGATGGCGGCTATGTGATCACAGGCAATAAAAAGACAACTAAGAACCTTAGCGACATATTCCTGTTAAAGATAGACGCCGGCGGTAAAAAAATATGGGAATCGCTCTATGGCGGAAAATCAAATGATAAGGGCGCCGCAGTCCAGCAGACGGACGATGGGGGATATATGGTATACGGCTCCACATCATCCTTTGGCAAAGGCATGGGCGACCTGTTCCTTGTAAAGGCTGATGCGCAGGGCAAGGAACTCTGGAATAAGACATACGGCGATAAAAGCATAGAATACGAAGGCGAGGGCGGTTCGCTAAAGAGAACTTCCGATGGCGGATACCTTATGTGCGGCAGCACGACTTCAATAGGGAACGGGAACCTTGACTACTATATCGTCAAAGTAGACAAGAACGGTAAATTCGAATGGGATGATGCGTACGGTACGGCCGCTTTCGAGAGAGCTGCCACGGCGATACAGACCGGCGACGGGAATTACGTTATCGCAGGCGTACAGCAGAGAAATAAAGAGTATGATGATGCTTACGTGATAAAGGTCAAAGGCGGCAGGACTATCGCAGGCCACCTGAACTATGATGACGGTCCGGATACTGGAGTGCAGACCGGCGGGGACACCGGACAGGGAACATCCTCAGGCAACGGACAGGATACTTCCGGCAATGAAGGATCCGGACAATTCTGCGGGCTCATCAGGCTGATAGACATCCTCATTAAAATGATGTCAGGGTAAATGTCACAGATGTTTACCCTTTTTACATTTTTGATATTTTAATTTTAGAACAGACCTAAGATTAATATTACTGGAACACAATGTTAATTGATATTGTTTTTATTTACGGTGGGTAGATATAATGAGGTGTCATATACATTCGGATAAAGAAGCGATGGGTATCTGTACCGAATGTGGAAAGCCTCTATGTACATCATGTATAAAAAAGGTCGGCGGAAAGACTTTTTGTGGGGATTGCGCACCCGCAGGTATAGATCCGGACACGATAGAAGCACAGCAGCCGGATTGGGCGAGGCCGTCGCTGCAAGCAAAAAAGAAAGATCCGCTTATAAGCCTGGTTCTCTCATTTTTCATACCCGGCGCAGGACAGATATATAATGGCCATGCGGGAAAAGGCTGTATTTTATTCATCGCATTTATCATTACTCTGGTCACCATCATATGCCCGTTGATCCTATGGGCTTACGGGGTATATGATGCGTATACGACTGCTGTTAAGATTAATTCGGAAGACCCGTTTAAAGATCAAGATATCTGATCGATCTATAGAAATTAAATAGACAATATTCCCATAATGCTATGACACATCGCTATCATTGAGGCGCATAGGGGGACTGTCTAAAAATGAAGAAGATAAAAATATAATGGTGTTCATGCGCCGGTAGAAAGCGATGCTTCACTATTTGAAGCATTTATTTTTTTATCGTATACGTATATCGCTGCGAGCATCGCCAGCCCCACACCAAGGGCAATAGCATCCGGCCATGTGCCCATATCCATGTTAAAGAGGTAAATTTTCGCCGGCTCCGTCAGTATGAATATCGGAGACCCTCCCAGCCCGGATTCACCTGATACGAACACGTTGAAGACCATGAAGTCTTCAAGGAAATGGAATCCGATAGGAACATAAAGCGACCTTGTTACGACGAACAGGTAACCGAAGACCAGCGCCAGCACGAATATGCTTATAAAATATATAGGCTGGACGTGAGTCACGGCATGGGATATGACGAACACGAAGGAAGCTAAGCATAGAGCTACCGGCATACTAAACTTTTCCATAAGTGAAGACTGTATGTAGCCGCGGTACAATATCTCTTCGCCGAACCCCACTGCCAGCGTCGCGACAAGCAGCAGCACGAATGACATTACGATAGTGCTGAGAGGATATACGGAAAACCCGGTAGTGACAATGCTCATCTGTCCAGTGAGAATGGATATGCCGATCAGGGAACCGATAAAGACAACATCCAGAAGCATGCCCAGCCCGAATAGCTTAAGGGTATCTCTGCGAACCCTTAGACCGAAGCTGTCCGGCGAGAACTTTTTCCTGTCGACTTTAGTATAGAACAGGTACGCGATCAGTATGAAGACAATATTCTGGACGATGACTATTGCCACCTGAGCCTCGATACTGCCCAGAAGCGCAGTTGCCTTATCGGATGCCGATTGCGGATCTCCGGAGGTCATCGAATAGTACATGTTCGCCCCTATGATAAATGACGCGTGGACAGCGATGACAGCGATCAGAAGAACGATGAATACCGCCACGATCTTTAAAAGGGCGGTGACTTTACCGTTTTTATCTTTCAACAAAGTTATAAGTAAAACCCCTCGAGATTATTTCGCTTGCGTATATTATAGATTTTATGTCTATTATAGATCATTTCGGGTGCACGTAGTTTTCGAGCACCTTTTTTTCAGCCTTCCTGAGATGTTCGACCGCAGTAGAAGGCGATATGCCCATCTTCTGTGCAACATCTTCGATGGATGCGCGGCGCGGCGAATCAAAATACCCCATATCTAGCGCGGTCGTAAGGGCCGCCATCTGCTTGCCTGTCAGCCCTGCCCCATCGGGGACGGTTTCGCCGTCGTTATTCCTTATATATGCAATATCAGCGTAATCCTCGAGGCTGGACATGACTGTCTGAAGATCTTTTCGCGTAGGGGCCATCAGATGCCAGTTCTCAATACCGTCCTTGACGACCGTAGGCCCTACGAAGACACAATTGGTCTTGATGATGTTCTCGATGATAGAGCTTTGCTGGGCCCATGTTATGACCTCGGCGCGGTTTGAGCACTTTGAAAGCACTGTAAATTTCTTGATCTCGGGCAGCCCGCTTAAAAATCCCTCAAGCTCGTTTATCCTGGGCGTTATTATGGTCTGATATCCGTATAGCTGCTTGTTTGGCAGCACATATGTATATTTCACTATGATCGTCGCCTTCAGCGACCTCGAAAGCTTATAATGCCAGCAGTCCTTGTGTTTTATGCCGATGCTAACTACCATATAAGTACCATGGACCGTATATGTCCGGTAAATAATTTAAAGTAATTGGTAGGACACTTTATTTTAAGGTCGATAATCATGGTCAAGATATATTATGAGAAAGACGCTGATATGAAGTTCTTGAAGGATAAGACTATCGCTATCATAGGATATGGCAGCCAGGGAATGGCGCAGTCACAGAATTTGAAGGACTCCGGCCTGAAGGTCGTTGTCGGCGTAAGGAAGGACGGAGAGTCCTGGAAGCAGGCAAAGAAGGACGGGCTCGCAGTAGCCACGATCGAAGACGCCGCGAAGCAGGCCGACGTTATCCAGATGCTTATACCCGATGAGCTTCAGGGCAAAGTATACAAAGAGCAGATCGAGCCTTACATGAAGAAAGGCAAGGTCTTGATGTTCTCGCACGGATTTAACATTCACTACGGCATGATAAAGCCGGGAGAGGGCATAGACGTAGTCATGATAGCCCCGAAGAGCCCGGGGCACCTTGTAAGAAGGATGTACCAGGAAGGCGTGGGCGTTCCGGCACTTATAGCCGTCGAAAAGGACGCTTCAGGGAAGGCCCGCAGCATCGGTCTCGCCTATGCCAGGGGTATCGGATGCACCAAGGCAGGTGTCATAGAGACCACCTTCAAGGAAGAGACCGAGACGGATCTTTTCGGCGAGCAGGTAGACCTCTGCGGCGGCGTTACCGAAATGGTCAAGGCGTCGTTCGAGACTCTTTGTGCGGCAGGATACCAGCCTGAGATCGCATATTTTGAAACGCTCCACGAGCTAAAGCTCATAGTGGACCTGATGTACGAGGGCGGGCTGGCAGCCATGTGGGACAGCGTTTCCGATACCGCGCAATATGGCGGCCTCACGAGAGGGAAGAGGATCATCAACGACCAGAGCAGGATGGAAATGTGGAGAACGCTCGAGGAGATCCAGGACGGCCGCTTTGCAAAGGAATGGGTGCTTGAGAACATGGCGGGCAGGCCCGTGTTCAACGCGCTGGCAAAGCAGGATGCCGATCACCAGATCGAGACTGTGGGCAAAGAACTCCGCGCCATGATGCCCTGGCTTAAAAAGAAGAAATAGATCGAGGGATTCTCCCTCCCAATTTTTTAAAAATGTCCTTAAATATCAGGATACTCCAATCAACAAACAAAGATTTACAGGAACAAACGTTTTTTCTGTAAGTGTAGAACGCAGGTGGGCTCAAAGGTGGAATATCGATCTTTAAGCTTAATCCGTCAGGACATTAAGTAAGATAAATATTATTTCTGCGAGCCCCTTGTGTTCGACACAATATCATCAGTCCAGAACTGTTTTATTAGTTCCTTCAATGGACCATGCCTGATAATCGATCGTGATCAAAGCCCATAGCATTCTTTTTCAAATGATTATTACAATCAAATAATTATTAACTCACTAAACAATAAGAAGTACGCATTAAAATTGATTAATTTTTATATAAATTATCTTTGTATTAATTCATGAAACCTAATCAAATAAAAAATCAGGGGTGGATTGATGAAAAAGAGCAGTATTTGTGTAATCTTAATGGCATCTATGCTCCTGCTGTCATTAGCGCCGGTAACGGGTGCCCAATACCCGGGCCAGATGCCAGGACAAATGCCAGGACAAATGCCAGGACAAATGCCAGGACAAATGCCAGGACAAATGCCAGGACAAATGCCAGGACAAATGCCAGGACAAATGCCAGGACAAATGCCGGAAAAAAAGGTAAACATACCGCCGGCCCCGGAAGTACCAGAAGTGAACATGACCTTTGGCAACACTGAGAGAATGGCGATCATAGCTGAACAGCTATCACAAGCATCCTCAGGTAATGCAATAATGTATATGAGTGAAGGCCCCGGGAAGATGATATCCGTAGACGTAAAACTGATAAAAGATGCGGATCCGTATGACCTTGCTGGGACAATGGCAAACCTGACCTATATGATAAAAGGCATCTTCATGATAACAGACCTTAAGAAATGCGATATTGCCCTAAAAGTGTATGATTCAGGCGGCAATACCATTATAGACGCATTATTCTCAGACAGTAAGAACGCCTTCGAGAAATTTAAAGTGACAGAGACACCGCTGACAAGAAGGGCAGCACCAGGATACGGACAACAACCAGGATACGGACAACAACCAGGATACGGACAACAACCAGGATACGGACAACAACCAGGATACGGACAACAACCAGGATACGGACAACAACCAGGATACGGACAACAACCAGGATATAGCTGATCAGTTATTTCACAAAAAAGTTTTAAGTTAAAAATATATCGGGAAAATAAATACTCTTTCAATAGCAGGATAAAACGATTAAATTTACCCTGCTCTTTTATTTTTATAGCTTATTAGTACTTTTTTAAATTCTAATTGGATATTATTCTCCGTCATACATTTATTATATAAAACATAGCACGTTTGACAAAACAAGTTAAAATATATTCTTCGCGATCAGTGTAAGACCATCATTAAGAACGAGACAGAGGATTACGGATTAACCAGGTATTACGACAAGCTGGAAGTCTTAAACAGTCTGGACCTTAACGTCGGGGAGGAACATTATATAAGTTTCTCAGACCTGACAGTGCGGGCAAATCAACAACGATCGGAATATCCATAAGTTTTATATATACGATTGGTGTCAAGGCCGATGCTATGGGATAAGATATAAGCCCCGCATATGCTTGCATATTGCTTGCAGGGGTGATAGGATTATTTGACTGCCGGGATCTGTAAACTTACAGATAATCAATTATCTATTTTTATTTTTAATTTTTAAAATTCATTATTTTTACTTTATTTTTACAAATGTCAATATGTAAATAAAATTACAGAACAAATCGAGATGTTAGCTTATTTTGTTTTTGTAATTACTTTATTGTAACAATATGTATTTATATGAATAAACATTTAAAAAGTAAAAATAATACAGATATAGAATTATTTTCTTATAATTCTGTAATTTCAAATACCGTTTTTAACAAATGAAATTATTTTTGGATAATTTCCATTTAATTACAAAAAATTTATAATAAAACTTGTACTTGTACTTATTAGAAAGTAGCCAGAACAATCCTATTAATCATGTTTATCCTGGCGTACTATCAACCACAGAGGTATAATTATGAAGAAGAACACAAGCAAATTCAGCAAGAATGATGCAGCGTTCACCGGACTTGAAGCTGCCATCGTCTTGATCGCATTCGTGGTGGTCGCAGCCGTGTTCTCCTACGTCATGCTGGGAGCTGGTTTCTTCACATCACAGAAAAGTAAAGAAGTGGTACACACTGGAGTAAGCCAGGCCACTTCCTCGGTAGAACTTGCAGGCGATGTGATCGGTATCGGAGATGCCGACGGAGGAAACTGTGACTATATAAAGATTACATTACAGCTTACAGCTGGTAACAATCCGATCGACCTTTCTAAAACGGTCATATCATATAGAACGTCCAGCGCTTATAATCCAAGCATATGGACATACACTACACTATATGAAGACGATTCTTCAGCAACGAACTCTTACAAGTGGGTAACCACCAACCAGGCATCAGCAGCATCCGCGGACACGTTATTAGAGAAGAACGAGAAAGTTGAGATCTGTATGAAGCTGCCCGCAGCACAGCCAGGAGTTAACGAGAAGATTAACCTTGAGATCAAGCCGCCAGCCGGTGCAACGTTAACGATCTCAGGCACCCTGCCGCCCGCAATAGCAACGACCGGAGTATTCAACATAATTTAAGGATGGAGGATAGGAAATGTCAAACATTAGATCTAAGAAGTTCGCAAAGAACGATGCAGCATTTACAGGTCTTGAAGCTGCGATCGTGCTCATAGCGTTCGTGGTGGTCGCGGCCGTGTTCTCCTACGTCATGTTAGGGGCAGGCTTCTTCACTTCGCAGAAAAGCAAAGAAGTCGTACACACCGGTGTCGACCAGGCAACGTCATCTATTCAGCTTTCTGGTGACTTAGTAGCACAGGGCGACGGTACCGAACTGACCAACATCAAGATCACGATAGGACTGACTGCTGGTAACAACCCGGTAGACGTATCCAAGATCACAGTTGCCGGAAGAACGGTTGACGCTTATGCAAGTACGCTGACATACACATCAGACTTCATAATGCCGGACGTCAAGGCTAACGGTCTGATCGAAGGAACCGACAAGGTAGAGCTTACAGTAGACGTATCCTCGCTCAACGTGAACAAGAACGAGGAACTCTGGCTTGAGATCAAGCCGGCCACCGGTGCAATATTAAACGTGCACATGACAGCTCCACCATCGATCGAGTCTTACATGGTGCTCTACTAAGCACCATAATTTCCTTTTTTAATTTTTCCCGGGGTTTTAAAGCTTCTTTTTTTATAAAACGCTTATAAAAGGGATTAAACAATATTTTATATGTAAGTTCTCTGTTCTTTAATTTCTTTAGTGCATACATAAATCAATATTTGATAAAATCCATCCCAAATGCTAACAAGGAATACTGAACCGCAAACCACGAAATCTTTGATGAGCGGGGTCTTGCTCAGGTTTTAAGAATGAAAGAACGTGTCGTACTTACCCGGTCTTTGAGATGAAGTTTTTTATGTTTGTTCCTGTCGGATGGCAGGTAGACACATAACCTCACAGAAACACGGAAACACAAAAATTTTTTTTATGATTTTTTAAGGGCTCAAAGACCCCAAAATCTTACTCACTAAATCACAAAGTGCTCTAGTATCACTGTCAATGCTCTAATATCCCTAACGCTCGGCTCAACGCACTAACCTCTCCAATTCACCAACGCTAAAACAAGGCCCGAACATTCTCCAAGAGCACGAAGGTTTAACTGCACGGTTGACGTTTCACGATCGATATTCATGTTGATGGGATCAGGGGTACACAAACCGGGATTTTAAATTTTTGTGTTTTTGGAGAATGTTCGGGCCTTGTTTTAGCGTTAGTGTATTAGAGCATTTCGAGCATTAAACCGGGCATTTGAGACCTTGGCGCGAGACGGTGATACTAGAGCCCTTCGTGGTTTTTGCGAGTGAATCTTAGGGTTTTCGTGACCTTAAAAAATCATATAAAAATTTTTGTGTTTCTGTGTTTCTGTGAGGTTATGTGTCCACCTGCCATCCGACACGAACAACCATAAAAACTATATCCTTGAGATCAGGGAGTGATCATATGTTTTTCATCATTAAAACCTGAGCAAGAACCTGCTCATCAAAAATCTCATGGTGAAAGAATGATTAAACAGAAATTATCGGGACACACCACTAAATATATATAAATGAACAGAATGCTTTATCGCTAAACGATGAGGAAAAAATATGAGTTAAGGAGCCCGGAAGTAAATAGGATATCGGGCACTGTTCATGTAAAAATAACAACGCATAAAGTAAACTATTGATCAGGCTTTATCGATAACTATCTTATCAACGCCTATACCAAGGTCTTTTCCAAGATTGACACCTGGAGCTTCAGACTTGTACGTATTAGTCCTTATCTCAAGCAGCTGGTAAAATTCATTCAAGCCTGTTACGGGGACAGTGTAACTATACGTGAATTCCCCCGAAGCCTTAACGCCTTCTCCGATCTTATGGCCGTTAAGATAAAACTCGACGTATGCGGGATCATTCTCAGGGCGATAACCGGATGTTATGATAGTTATATTCATATCGCCCATATCATCAGGATATTCCAGAGAGACTTTCGAAGAGCCGGATGTCCACCTGTAGTCATAATTATCCAGATCATTGAAACCGTCGACCTTGCCGACATCGAGATAGCCGATGTCGATGGTATAGGGCAGGCTGACCGGATCGCCGGACGGACCGATCTCATAAAGATTCGACCAATCGTTATATATCACACGCTTATACGGCAGCGCATTACGCGAGGAGATGACGTACTGGGCATCGTCCCCGTATGACCGTATGGCATCCGTATCATTGATGTCGATGAAGGATATTCTCTTACTGAACCAGAACGCCGTAAGGCACCAGTAGTTTTTCTTCCTTAAAAAGTCATTATAGTCTATTAATATCATTTTATTTTCTTTCAGGTTTTCCTTGATATACCCGAACATCTCATTATCGCCATAAAAGGTTGATTCTCCGATGCAGCGTTCATACGTGTTGATCGTGGAAAATACCGAGAGGCCAACTAGTAGTATCAGCAGGGCGCCAAAATATTTTTTATTGGACAGGGATAAAACGAACAGGGCCAGGACGCTAATAGACATGGTTATTATGAATAAGTCCTTCATGATGTCCGGCTGGATATTTATCAAATAATACAGGGAGATCGTCTGCATAAAGTTATAATGTTCTCTGGGTATCGTAAATAAAATAAAGAATATGACCAGAATGAACAGTAATATGGCCAGTATCAGTTTATTGTCCTTTTTAAAACCTTCGGCGAGCGATCGCTCATATGCTATGAAGCCAAAAATAAATATGGCCGGTATGATGGGTTCGATATACCTTCCGTATAATGCATAGCGCGGTATCCCGTATGTAAAAGAGAGGAAAGTCATTATGATCGCCATCAATACCAAAAAGGTGACCGTCAGATAGACAAAAGATACGTCAAGCGGCCTGTTCAGGTCTTTTTTGAAAATGTACGATCGCGCATAATATACTGCCACGAATAAAAAGGCAAAGTATGTTGACAATAACAGGTAATCGATCTCGTGCGATAGGGAATATAACATGATATAGATGCCTTCGACCGATGTGAATGAGCTGACAAGCCGTTCGCCATACGCCTTTTCCATATTATATGGACTGCCCATGAAATATGTGCCTTGCGGCACCATGTATGACGAGTAAAGCAGCCAGCACGCTACTATGAGGATAACGGGAACAACAAGATATCTTTTTTCATATATCACTTCGGTGATCTTTGCCGTCCTGGATTCCCGGTATACGTAATATGCGAATGCCGCTGCGAAGCCTACAAGCATCGATAGCCCCTGAGTGCGAGTGATGAACAGGAACGCTATTGACAGGGATGCAAGTATGTCCCAATGTCTGCCGTTCTTACTGACGCTCTCCATCAGGAACCATATCGAGAACATGAACAGCGGTATAAAGAGGTTTTCACTGAGCAGAGCAAACGTATATATGTTAACGAACGGCAGCGTCGTAATGACCAGGGCACCCGCCAGAGATGTCGCTTTCGGCACATATTTCCTCAGGATAAAATATGCGGGGAAAATAACGGAAGTGTTCAGGATCGCGTTGATGACCAGCATAATATGGTATATGGCCTGGCTATCATCTGCCAGCATATATGCGAAAGATAGAAAAAGCGGATATCCCGGAGGGTAGGTCCCCACACCGGGAACGCCGAGGTAATCGCTATATAGTTTCCCGTCAGGCACGTTTTGGGCGATGCTGCCATATATGATCTCATCGCACAGAAGGTACGGAGAAGAAAATGGCAGTGACATCAAAGATTTGATAAGGATAATTATGATAAATGCCAGTATTATGATAGCGATATCATGGTTATTGGCCAGATCAAGGATTTTTTTAGGGATCTTAATCATAAACATACCATTACGAATTTACGAAGTTATCATAATTAATATATAAATGTTTATTATATATCAAGCCGGGAATGGTTAAATTACATATAGTGACAGGCATTATGCCTATTAAACTTTTTTATATTTTGTATATAAAATAAATTTTAAAGAATCACTTATCGTAAGCTTATTTTAAATATTTTGAAGAGGGACGATGATCGGGGAATAAAAACAGTACCGCACAATATAGATATACCCGTAAAGAGTTACTCGATTAGCTGAATAACTGGATACACGGGATCGGGACATACGGTTTAATATTAAAGATTTTAGTGATCCGGCCGACACATGTTGACAGGAGTAAAATTTTATAATATCACTACCAACAACGATAGGATTATCTCATAATAAATAACAGTCCCGCCAAAAACTAACAGGTATCATTTATGAGTTCGGTGAAAGTCATATCAAAGAACATACGGTCACTTTTTTTCGCCCAAATAGTAACTATGACTGCCGGGATCATAATGACCATGTTCATAGCGAGAACTCTTGGTGACGCTAATTACGGTAAACTTGCTTTTTCCCAGACGTTTATCAGCCTGTTGATAATATTTGCTGACCTGGGCCTGAATACATTCGCTACAAGGGAGATATCGAGGTATAAAGAACTTACTGACACGTATTTTAAAAATATAATGATAATAAAAATAATATTATCGATATTTACGATCATATTAATAGCGTCACTGATCAATTTATTGAATTACCCTGCCGACACCGTCACAATAGTATATCTGATCGGCATCTCTATCCTGCTAAATAATTTCTCGCTATTCTTCAGGTCCATATTCAGGGCGTATGATAAAATGGAATATGAAGCCTTCCTGAATATCACGACCAGTGTCTTTAAGCTGGGACTGGTATTTATCGTATTGCACCAAGGGTATGGACTTATAGAGATCGGATATGCGTTCATAGCGGCAGAGATCCTCAATTTCGTTCTAAGTTTTATCATATCGATAAAAAAATTTACCAGGCCAAAGCTGGATATTGATGTAAGCATATGGAAGGACATACTGATCCAGGCGATCCCGTATGGCATCACAGTATTTATCGGGCTAATATACCTGAAGATCGATATAGTGATACTATCGATGATAAAGGGCTATGCCGTTGTCGGCTGGTATGAAGCATCCTGTACCATCATCTACGCTCTTGTATTTATCCCCACAATATTGAATTATGCCATATTCCCGGTAACGTCAAGGCTTTTCATCACGTCCAGGGATTCGATGAAGACAGTGACCGAGAGATTATTAAAATACTCTTTTATCATATCCGTACCCATACTTTTTACATTGATCATCTTATCAAGGGACATCATATTATTGATATTCGGAGAAAAGTTCGAGAGCTCGATCCTGATACTGCAGATCATGAGCCTGTATATATCGTTCAGGTTCGTGAACTACGTGCTGGGAAATACCTTATCGTCCATTAATAAGGAGCCTTCGAGGACATTTTGCGCGTTCATAGTAGCAACGGTCAATATCGCATTAAACGTCATGCTCATCCCGGCATTCAGCTATACGGGGGCGGCGGTAACTACAGTGGTCACGGAAGCCCTGTTATTTGTCCTGTATTACTATTACAACAATAGACTATTCTATAAGGTGCCGTTAAAAAGCCTGTTCTTTAAGCCAATTATAGCTTGCTTTTGTACCATGATGATCGTGATCGTTTTTAACTGGCTTAACCCGATCCTGCTGGCCGCGTTAAGCACTGCCTGCTTCATAACGGCATTAATTATGACAGGGGCGTTTGACGATTATGATAAAAAGTTAGCTAAGACATTATTTTTGGATAATGATCTTATCGGGAAGGTGTTTAAAAATGAACGTGCGGGCGATTAGGGACGGGAGCTGTACCGGTTGCGGCACATGCGCTGCATTTTGCCATAAAGGTGCTATCCGGCTAAACATAGACGAGGCCCGGGGAGTGTATTATCCGAACGTATCCGAAAACAGTTGTGATGAATGCGGCATCTGTTTAAAAGTCTGTCCGGGGAACGACGCCGATCTTTATTCCCTGAACGAACAGGTATCCGGAAAAAAGCAAATGGACGTATTTATTGGAAACTACCTGAATTGTTATACAGGGTATAGTAATGATGAAAAGACCAGGAGTGACTCTACATCCGGAGGATTGGTGACCGGGCTGCTGATATACGCCCTGGAGTCAGGTATCATTGACGGGGCGTTGGTGACAAGGATGTCCCGGACAGACCAGTTAATACCGGAACCTTTCATAGCGAGGACCAAAGAGGATATCATCGATGCTTCAGGGTCAAAATATTGTCCGGTGCCGTTGAACGCCTTGTTAAAAGAAGTCATCTCATCAAAGAAAGGAGAAAAGTTTGCCGTCGTCGGGCTTCCCTGCCATATTCACGGGATGAAAAAAGCGTCTTCGGTCTTTAAAGAATTAAATGATAAGATCGTATTGTACATCGGATTATTCTGTAACCATACTCCGAATTTTTTTGCTTTACCATCCATACTGGACAGGATGAACATTAAAAAGGATGATATCACAAAAATAAATTATCGTCATAACGGATGGCCCGGTTTCATAACGGTGACTGCGGCAGAAAAGGAGTATAAGATACCTTTTAGTGACGGCTGGAGTATAATGGGATCCTATTTATTTTATCCTAAAAGATGCTTGCTGTGCAGCGATGGCCTGGCAGAGCTTTCCGACATATCTTTCGGTGATGCTTGGCTACCGGAGTATATGAAGGATAAAGCAGGAACGTCGATAGCCATAAGCAGAAGCGATAAGGCGGATTATCTGATAAATAAGATGTCAGCTTCAGGAAGGATAACTATCGGTCGGATAGATGCCGAAAAAGTCGCCGTATCCCAAAAAATAATGCTTTATTTAAAAAAGAAAAACATAAACTCAAGGATAAGGCTATTAAAAAGTGATATGTCCTGCGATAATGTTTTGAGTCCGGGCCCGGTAGACTATGCTTTAGCATTATACCCCGTTATCTGCCATAAGCTTTCGAGAAGAAAATTCACTAAATACTTGCCGGTAAAAGCCATAAAAGCCATGGAATATGTCCATCTAAGGCTTTGTAATCTCAGAGCAAGATCGATCCTGCACCATAGGAACGATGATTAAAATGAAGATAAGTATCATAAATAATTATCCCGGGTTCAATAAAGGTAATGAGGCTCTGTTAAACTCTATCCTCACATCCTTGAATGATAAATTCCCCGACGCAGAGTTCAACGTGTATACATATGATCTCGAGTTGAATTATTCTATTAAAAAAGACTATATCAGAGGGATAAAAGTAAATTTCCATAGAGAACTGGGTAAAATAGGTATTAATAAAAAACTTATCAGGACATTTCTCATCACCGTGTCCCTCTTATTATATAGATTCCCGGGAAATATAAAGATCTTTAACGGAAACGGTATCAAGGAATTCGCGGATTCCGACCTCGTGATCAGCACCGGGGGAGATGTCCTGACAGAGGATTATGGGCCGCGGTCGCTCTATAGCTGTTATCTAAACATACTTTATGGAAAATTATTAAAAAAGCCCGTGGTCTTATATGCAGAATCGATAGGGCCGTTCCATAATGCTATCAATAGACGGATGTCAAAGATAGTTTTGAATAAGGCAGACCTGATCACGCTCAGGGAAGAGCTTTCGGAAAAAAACCTGAAGGAGATCGGTGTCAATGACCCGATAATAAAGGTCACGGCAGATTCCGCGTTTTTACTGGAACCGGCGGACGAGAATAGGATAAAAGAGATACTGAATATTGAAGGGCCCGGCATACATCCCGGACCGATGATAGGATTTTCGGTCAGCAGTATCATATCGGATTATGGATTTGAGGGTATAGAAAATAAGAGCGAAAAATATGAAATGTACGTGAGAACGATCTCTGAGGCCGTAGATCATATCACAGGGAAATATGATGCCACGGTCATCTTCGTTCCCCATGTAATACATCCAAGGCATGATGACAGAAAAGTCGCTAACGATATTAAAAAACATATAAAGGACATTTCCGGATGTGTGCTGATCGAAGGCGACTATAAGGCGGAGGAGTTGAAGGGGATCATCGGGAAATGCGATCTTTTTATCGGCTCGCGGATGCACTCGACGATCGCCTCTACATCTATGGGAGTCCCGACGATAGCACTGGCATATTCACAAAAGATGCATGGCATTATCGGAAAAATGCTTGGCCAAAAAAAATATGTCATAGATATAAAAGAATTAGACAAAGATAAGCTGATATCGAAGATAGATGAGGCATGGAGCGATAGGGAGAGCATCAAAAAGGACCTGTCGGCCAGAATGGAAGATGTCAAAAACCTGTCAAAACAAAATGCGGAGCTTGTTTACGGCGTTATGGCGAGGCTTAAAAAAGGAATATGACCATGTGATCCGGGTATTCATCGCATCCGGCATTGACCGATCAGTGATTCAAATATGTCGTTTTGCTTTTTTGCGATAACTTTCCAGTCATAATTTTTTACGACAGATTCCCTGCCGCTTTCCTTTAATTTTATATTAGAGCGCTCATCGTCCAGCAACTGTATTATCATGTCGGGGAATAGTTCCAGTCCTGCTATCAAAATGTCCTTCCCGTTTTCTATTTCCAGTCCGCGTGCGCCGGTCCCGGTAGATATTGTCGGTAGCCCGGCCGAAAGATACTCCAGCACTTTCAGGTTTGTCCCGCCTCCTGTGACCATAGGGTTTATCGCCATATCAGCAGCCTTAAAGTAGACAGATATATCATCCACTAAACCTGTGAAAGTCACATTATCCGTGTCGTTAAACCGCTCGCCGGCCCTGCCGACAACTAAAAAGGCGATATCGTCCCTTTTTATTTTTCCGGATATCTTTAAAATTTCCCCTATGGCATCATAGTTGGGGCCGTATGCCGAGCCCGTGAATAATATTACCTTTTTATCCGTCAGGCCAAGCCTTTCTTTCGCATCTGCCTTTTCCGAAGATGTTGCCGGATAGAATTTGATCGTATCGACACCGTTCGGGATCACATGTATTTTATTTCCATCGATGCCATACGCGCTCATGATCGAATCCTTATCATCCCGTGATACGACAAATATCGCATCGGCATTCTCTACCGCGAATTTTTCTTTCCGGTAAATGTTCTTTAAGATCTTTTTGGAAATAAACGAGCCGTCATTTAAAATATCCGAAAAAAGGTTATACTCCACGTTCTGTTCGACCAGGACAAGAGGCACGTTTTCAGGACATCTTGAATAGATATGATCAAATTGCCATGGATGCTCGACCTGGATCAGGTCACATTCTTTTATCCACTTATCCAGGCATCCGTCGCCAAAAAGATTCAATATATCTCCGGCAAATACCGGCGGTGCCGATATTTTTCCTGAGATATAAGAAATAATGACAGATAGAATATTTACATATCGATATTCCATGTAATTTTTATTTATAGGGATATTTCGTGACCTTAATCCGGACCTGAGTTCAAATTTGCGTATTCCCTGGGCGAAAAGATAGACTTCATTATATTTTGACATCTCTGTGCCTAAGCTAAAAACCCTGAGAGCTCCGCCGCTCTTGGGCGGATATACGCCATATGGCACTACATGGAGGATCTTGATGGACATCACCTTTTCATCATCTTAAGATATTATCTTTTTATAAATATCCAGGGACATTCCGGAAATCTTTTCCCATGACAGCTCATTTTTCATTTTTTCATAAGCGTTCTCACCCATCTCCTTTCTGAGACCATCGTCAGTTAATAATCGTATCATTGCACCGGACAGGCATTTTATGTCCTTTGGAGGCACGATGAGCCCGGTAATGCCATCGTCGACTATCTCCGGCAGCGAGCCCACTCCGGTCACAATTACCGGTTTTTTAAACGCATAGGCAACAGGCACTACTCCGCTCTGCGTCGCGCTGATGTACGGCAGAACGACGATATCGGATGCGGAAAATAGCTGATTGACTTCGTCATCCGGAATATATTTATTAATGATAAAAAACCGGCCGTCATCCCTGATCAGCCTCTCGTAAGGCTTCATATTACCTCTCCCGGCGATAACGAAGAGAGCGTCAGGAACAGCTTGGGCCGCCTGTTTTGCGGCATTTATAAAATGGTCCAGCCCTTTGTAAGGCTCTATCCTGCCGAAGAACAAAGCTATCTTTTTCGATGCGAACCGGTCGCCCGGGATAGAGCCGGAGCCCTGACCATGTTCCGTGAAGAAAGAAAAGCTTCCCATGGGTATGACCTCGATCTTGTTTTCCGGCATCCCTTTACGGACACAAATATCCTTTAGAGAGTTACCATGCACGATGACCTTATCCGCCCTGGAAGCGGTGATGTCGTCGGCAAGGGATAGCAAAGGCTTTAAGATCCTTTTTATCAGACGTTCCTCATGAAGCTCCGGATCGTGCAGAGTGTATACCTGTTTTATGCCACGGTCACAGAATGCGCAAATATATAAATTCATGGGATGGGGCGAGATCATGTGGATGACATCAGGCTTGATAGCATTGATCGTTTTTATTAGCCGGTATATGGCCGGGAGATCAAACGATGATAAGAACGTCCGGAAGATCCCTGATGCTA
Source organism: Methanooceanicella nereidis (assembly GCF_021023085.1). NCBI lineage: Archaea > Methanobacteriati > Methanobacteriota > Methanomicrobia > Methanocellales > Methanocellaceae > Methanooceanicella > Methanooceanicella nereidis. Next base: position 24,980 of record NZ_PGCK01000013.1, read on the forward strand.
CAGGTATTCTTAATATATTGACAGGCCCCCTGAAATTACCCGCATCGGCATCGTCAGGGATGACCGCGAAGACCTCTCCTGTTAATGATATGCTGGAAGCGTAATGAGACATGTAATGTAGCATCCCTCCCCGCCCTACGAACGATATCAGCATTATTTTCAATGATATCACCCCATTTTTCACATAACTATGATCTATGGACCGGAAATACCGGGCTTTTTCAATTAAAGCTCTCCATGATCCTTTTATATTCTCCGCCTATTCGTTCCCAGTCATATTTGCGGGCGGTTTCCAGCGCGTTCTTTGAAAGCAGGGATGCGAGCCCGTTATCTTTCAATATTGCCACAGCTTTATCCGATATGGAGGCCGGGTCCTTTTCAGGCACCATGAACCCGTTCCACCCGTCGGTGACCGCATCTTTCATGCCCCCCACGTCCGTGGCTATGACCGGCAGGCCGGAAGCCATGCCTTCAAGTAATGTCACCGGCAGGCCTTCCACATCACCCGAGCCCGTAACGATCGAAGGTATCACGAGGATATCGGCCATTTGTAAGTAGTCGGATTTATCCTTCTTGCTTATATAGCCTTTAAAGAATGTCTTATCCTGTATGCCCATTTTTTTAGCGGCCTTTTCGAGATCTTCCCTCATAGGCCCGTCACCGCAAACGATAAGCGCAGTATCCGGACATCGGGATAGTATACCGGGCATAGCATCGATAAGATAGGGCAGGCCTTTTTTATCGACCAGCCGCCCTATAAAGAGTATGACGTTTTTATACGATATCCCGTGCCTGATTTTCAACTCCTCCTTGTTATCCACGGCCAAGAATTCGCCGGGATATATTCCCATTGGAAGCACACTTACATCCTGAGGAGGATAATTTCGCATATCTCCGGCGAGATCGAGCAGCCTTTTCTTAATATGCTCGCTTACGACAGTGACACCGTCGGAGTTCTTAAGTATATATCCGGCTATCGCCTTCTTGAACGGCATTTTTTCAAGAGCGAACAGTCCGGCCCCGTGTAGCGTCATTAAGTGCCGGGTCTTAAAAAAATGACTGCACAAAGAGCCTGTCAGCCCTCCGGGGATTATCCAGTGAGAGTGTACTATGTCAATATTTTCCTTTTTTATTATCCTTCCAGCGCAATAAAGGCCTGATAAAAACAATACCGGGACCTGGACCTTCGCGAGCCAGCTCTGTTTAATATTAGGCAGGACACCTCCGCCGTATACGAGCCTCTGGTATTTCACCGGAATAAAATACCTGTACCGGTAAACTTTAATTCCCTCCATGACCTCGTATTTTTTCGCCCCCGGATGGTGCGGGGCCAGAACAACGATTTCCATGTCGTTCTTTTGAAGCCATTTTGACAGGTCATATACGAACTCGGGCCTTACGTCGCCATTCCATCGCGGGAAAGTTGTCGTAAGCACCAGCACTTTTTTCGGCATCATACCCTCATAATATATAGTTCATTCATCATATTCCAGTTTCTTTATCCGGTAAAGGATCTCGTCCTGCACCTTCTTATGCGATTTCAGCATATCGGCCAGTATGCCCATGACAACGCTCTGGAAGCCGATTATCAATAATAATACTGTCAGTACAGCGGTGGGTAATTTTCCAGTGATAATACCCGTATTGAAGAAATATACCAGTACGTTGGCACCTGTGATCAAGCCTGCCAGGAGAAAGCATCCTCCTATGAATAAAAAGGTCTTAAGAGGCTGATAATCCCTGTATGTGCGTAAGATAGTAGCTCCGGCGCGCTTCGCATACCCGTATATATTCCCTATGAGCCGGGATCTTCCTCCGACCCGCTTCCTGAAGTTGATAGGCACTTCGACTATGACGGCACCCTGGCTGGCTATCTGCATCAGGGTTTCCTGTACATAAGTATACTCTGACAGCACATTAAGCTTTAAAGCCATATCCCTGGTAAATGCCCTGAAACCGGTCTGGGCGTCCGATATATAACAACCCGAAAGCTCCCGTGTTATAAGCGTAGCTATATAGTTGCCCGCCTTTTTATCCAGGGGCATATCCTCTATCGTGCCCTTTGTACGCGACCCGAGCACTACGTCCGCATTGCGATCCAGGATCGGCTTTATCAGTTTCGGGATCTCCATACCATCGTACTGCCCGTCGGCGTCAGTATTCACGATGATATCCGCGCCCATTGACAGCGCTGTTTCGAGGCCTGCCCGGAATGCCGGCGCAAGTCCCCTGTTCCTCTTGAACTTTACGATCTTATCTGCCCCGGCTTTCAATGCTTCCCCATAGGTATTATCAGTGGAGCCGTCATCGATAACGACGACCTCGACCTTCTCACATGCGTCCCTGGGTATCTCCCTGATGACCGCCCCGATAGTCTGCTCCTCGTTATATGCCGGGATCATGACGACTAATTTCATTTATTCACCTGATATTGCATTTTTATGGATTAGGTTTAGTTAACGGCTAAAAGAATTTTTTGTTACAGGAATCGAATTCGAATTTTAATAGTTCGTCAAGTAATATATCTAATATTCAAAAAACTTATTCATCCATTTTAAACATAAAACAGGATTTTTAAATATTACCAGTCTACTTGCCATATCCTGATGTTTCCCGTAATTTCGCTTCAATTCGCTTACAATAATGTAATTATAATTAATTATTTAATTATTAGTAAATTAGTTTGAATAATCTCAACTTTATTACAAAAAATATATTTATTGTCCTCTTAATTGTAGTATTAATACAACCTTTATGTACGGACATTCGATACAGACGACAAGGTTACCAAATAAACATTGACAATAATTAAAGTTTGCAGCTGGAGCAGGCGATCATGAAAATCATAGTACCCGTCATCTTAGAAATATCGGAAAATAATTTTTTCGGAAAAGGAACATTTCAGCGTGGTTTGAAAAATATAATGACACACATATTTTTCACGGGTACAGTAGACCCTTTTCCAGCCCTGTTTTTAGCTATTCGGAGCCTAACCGATGTTTACGTATGCGGAATACGTGCATATCGATCGTCAGGGACCCGCGTTTAAGGATCGAGAGGTAGGACTATGGACCAGAGCGCTATCAACAAGATCATAATGGATGCAGAAGCGGAAGACCCTGCCAAGAAACTGGAAAAACTGGAAAAAGAGATGCAAATCCTGAAAGGGTCCATCAAGAAACTTATACTGGACATAAGGGAACAGATGAATAACGCAGATAACCCGTTCCTGAACATCCAGCAATTTCAGGCACCTGCTGCCACACCCAGGATCGATGGCGAAAAATTCCTTGAGGACACCGTTAATGACGATGAAGAGAAGCCGGTAAAAAAATCCGGCGAGATGAACAAAGAGCCATCGACATATGGCTTTGAAGAAGACAGAATGGAGATCGATGAGGAGAGAAAGATGCTCGAAGATATGAGATTTAGACTTCGAGAGGGCGCAGGCCATATATCTTACAAGGGCAGCAAAAAGCTCGATCCGTTCACGATGACAAAGCTCATGGAATGGACAAGGACAATGCTGCGCAAGAACGGCCAGGAAAGGTTCAACGAAATGATAGATATGTATGTCCTTGCCGGCTACATTGACGATGATATGAAAAACATCATACAAAAAGTATCAAAGCTCATGGAGACTGAGCCGCAAAAGGTACCGAAGAAACTTGACATAAAGGAATATGTCAGGGACCTTTATACCCTATATGTCATCCTCAACCCGAAGGATACGGAATTTGATTCAAGGATGCTGTCAGTATTATTGAACTCAGAAAATAAGCAGTGATAAAAAAGTGATAAAAAACAAGGAGAAGGGGAATGGCACAGGAAGTCATGAGCAGCGCATTACTAATGATCGCGACCATAATAGCTACGGTAGCGCTCATCAACGCAGTCTACCCTTCGATATATGGAATGACCGGCTCAATAACGGTCATGTCTAACACTGTGAACGACAGGATGAAATGCGACGTCAAATTCGTATATGAGACAAGCAGCGCCCAAAATTCACTGACGGTCTGGATGAAAAATACGGGCAAGACGCAGGTTTTTGCAGAGAGCCTTGAGCATTCGGACGTGTTTTACGGAAAGATCGGGGATGTGATGACAAGGGCGGGATATGACGCTGCCGATGCCCCCAAATGGACCTATGTCATAGAAAACGATAACGGTAACAGCATATGGGACCCTTCGGAAACGATCAAGATCTCGCTATCGTCTCCTGATGATTACTTCACATCGGGGGACCACAGGGTCAGGGTGGTCCTGTATAACGGCATATATGTCGAGGACGCCTTTACGCTATGAGGTATTGAGATGGGTTTCGGTACTGTAGTGGCTACTGGAATATCCATAATATTGCTCCTGTTGACCGCATATGTGCTTCTGGTCGGTTTTTCAGGCGCCATAGATGCCATGACATACTCGATCAAAGAAGTCCAGAATATGAAGAACGATCAGCTAAAGACAGAAGTGGAGCTGACAAACATTGTGACCTCCGGGCACAATATCACTTTCGAGCTAAAAAATTCCGGCAATATAAGGATCACAAATTTTACCATGATGGATATGATCCTTACGTTCAATAGAACTCTGGAGGACGATACGAAAACAACTTACTGGCTGCCATACAGGTCAGTACCGGCAGTAGAGGAGAATGCCTGGACAGAGACAAGCATTTACCCGGACATGATAAACCCGGGGATGCTGGATCCCGGTGAGACACTGTACGGCAGAGCATATATCAATGATGAGCTATGGCCCGGATCGCTGGGCTGGATGAGCATAACGACCCAAAACGGCGTATCAGGGTCGAGTTACTTTAACGTTACTATGTGAATTGTGCAAGGGAGGGCTAAAATATGACAGATGGAGAGTTTGAATTCAACATTGAGGATGACAAGAAGAACATACTGTCCACGGGTAACCCTGAGATCGATAAAAAGCTTGCAGACGGCCTTCCACTGAGCTCGCTGAACCTTATTGAGGGAGCGAACGATACGGGCAAAAGCGTGATGACGCAGCAGATCATGTGGGGCGGGCTTAACCAGGGATTTAACATGGCGATATATACGACGGAAAATACCATCAAGAGCTTTTTGAACCAGATGGAAAGCCTCAGCCTTGACATATCCGATCATTTCGGATGGGGATATCTCAAGATATACCCGATACACGTCGACGGTGTCGAATGGAACGCCGACCTGACACGTAACTTTTTACAGCGCCTCATAAATCATATCAAGACAATAGATGAAGAGGTCATCGTCATAGACTCTTTTACCGTGTTCACGATGAGCTCTTCGCAGGATGACATCTTCAACTTTTTCGCAGAGTGCAAGAGCCAGTGCGATAGCGGCAAGACCATCCTGATAACCCTTCACCAGTATGCCTTTGACGAAGATACCCTTATCCGTATCAGGTCCATCGCGGACGGCCATATAAAGCTCAGGCTGGAACAGGTGGGCGACAGGTACGTGAGCATGATGGAAGTGGCCAAGATAAGAGGGGCGAAAAAGATGACAGGCAACGTAGTGAGCTTCGAAGTGCATCCGGGTTACGGCCTGAAGATCATCCCGTATTCGTCCGCACAGGTATAGAAGTAATAAAAAATGGAGTGTGAATAAAATGGCGCTAGAGGTAAATCTTCCGTTCAGTGTTAACACAGTAAAGGAAGACCACGACCATTCCGATCTTAACCAATGCGGCATGTACCGAATATTACCATCTGACGCTAAAGCGGAGGTCGAGAAAAATCCGTTCCTGCTGGATTATTTTCACATGATACCCATCGATACGGTGGGTATTCCCAAATTATATAACAAGCTCGACAGAAAGCTCGGAGATATGAAATCGCCTAACATCATCTACCCGGTAAGCGATGATATCTACATACACATTTATCCGGACGTTAACGATGTCAGAAATTTCTACATACCGGTGGAGCCCCATTTCATCAACGATATTAAAAACAAAATACCCATGGTAGAAGAAAAACTGATCGACATGGTGGCAAAGTATAATCCGAGGACAGCGGAGGAAAGGCAGGCGATATTAAAGGAGTGTTTACATAAGATATGCATCATAGATAAAAAATATAAGAGCAAGGACCCTGTCAACAGCCTGAAAGAGAAAAAAAGCCTGTTCAACCTGTTTTCAAATAATAAAAGTAACGACCAGTCGAAGCTGTTCCTGTCGCCGGGGGAATACCAGGCGCTTGAGTATATGGTGCTGCGGGATAAGGTCGGCATGGGATTGCTGGAGCCGGTCATCAAGGATACGAACATCGAAGATATAACCTGTGACGGGTATGGGCCGATTTTCCTTGAGCACAAGGTCTTCAAAGGCTTAAAGACCACCATAGAGTTCTCAAAGGACGACCTGAACAAGTTCGTGCTTCAGCTTTCGGAAAAGATAGGCAAGCCGATCACTTATGCAAATCCTATCATAGACGCGACCCTCCCGGACGGGAGCCGTATCAACATAGTATTCGGCGAGGATGTGTCTAAAAGGGGCAGTAACTTCACCATCCGTAAATTCGCCGCCAAGCCCCTCAGCATACTTGATATCATATCGTCAAACACCATGGACTTTACAATGGCAGCTTACCTGTGGGTGATGATACAGGAAGGCATGAGCCTGTTCGTCAGCGGTGAGACGGCCAGCGGTAAGACCACGACGCTAAACGGGATAATGGCATTCATATCGCCTAACTCGAAGATCGTCTCTATCGAGGATACCGCTGAGGTACAGGTGCCGCACAAAAACTGGACCAGGGAGATAACCAGAGGAGCGGCCAAAGGAGAGAACGCGTCTGAGGTAGGTATGTTCGATCTCCTGAAAGCCGCGTTAAGACAAAGGCCAAACTACATTATCGTGGGTGAGATCAGAGGTGTGGAAGGAGCTATCGCTTTCCAGGCGATCCAGACAGGCCACCCGGTCATGTCCACATTCCACGCCGCCTCAGTAGAAAAGCTTATACAGCGTTTGACCGGAGACCCGATCAATGTCCCTAAGACTTATGTGGATAACCTTAACCTGGTCGTTATCCAGAGCGCGGTAAGAAGGCCTGACGGCAGGATAGTCAGGAGGGTGCTGTCCATTAACGAGATCGTCGGATATAACCCGCAGACAAAAGGCTTTAACTTTATCGAGGCGTTCTCCTGGGACCCTGTGACAGACACTTTTGTGTTCAGGGGATATGGATCGAGCTATCTTCTTGAGCAGAAGATCGCAAGAAAACTGGGAGTGCCGCAGAACAAGACGAAGATAATGTACGACGAGATAGAGAAGAGGGCGAAGATACTCAAAAAGATCTCGGACTCCAATATGAAGGATTATAACGAGTTCTTCCAGATGATCACGAAGATCGAGAAGAAAGGACTTACAAAGATGGAGATATGATCATGGCAGAAACGGTGTCAGGCACGGCTCAGGATAATATTGCAGGTAAACCATCCTCAAGCCTGACAGGCTCCTTAAAGCAATTAGCCTTACCGTTCACCACATATATACAGAGCTACGTGGAGAGCAGCCGTATCGACGTAGACCTGCTATACATGATCACATACATGAACTCTATCGCGACAGCCGATATCGCCAGGGATGAGATATTCAGGAGAGTATCGGAGCGAGAAGAGTTCGTATGCTCAAAATACATTCACCAGGTCTATCTGCTGGCGAAGAACTGGAACTATGAGTACAGCGTCGCCTGTGCTATCGTGTCAAAAAGAATGGCCAATAAAAGGCTAAAGGACTTGCTTGCAAGGCTGGCGAACGCGATGTCCTCAGGCGAGCCGGAAAAAAGATTCCTGGAAAACGAATGGGTCACGATGATGACGGTCTACAAGAACGAGTACGAGAGAAGCCTGGAGTCCCTGAAAAAGTGGACGGACGCCTACACAGCTCTGCTCGTGTCAATGGCGTTCATATCTGTGACCGTCTTACTCTCGGTCATCCTGTATAACCTGGGCGATCCTGAAACGACGCTTTACGGGACGGTTTTCCTGACCGCGATGGTAGGAGGCATCGGCGTATTCATATTAAGGTCTGAGGCGCCTAAAGAGAATAAGACGCATACCCTTGCATATTGTTCGGTTGAACAGCAACAGATAAAAGACATGAGTAAAGTCCTGATACCTGCGGCCATAGCGTTCACCATATTTTTCTTATTGATCGGCATCAATGTCGGGTTCATAATGATAGTCATCGGCCTGCTTATCGCGCCAATAGGGTTCGTAGGGATGATGGACGACAAGAACATCGATAAGCGCGACAGGGACTTTTCACAGTTCACGAAAATGCTCGGCTCCGCAGTGGGCGGAATGGGCGTAACGGTAAAGGAAGCCATTACCAAGGTCGACAAAAAGTCTATAGGTATGCTGGAGCCTCTTGTAAACATATTATACGTCCAGCTTATAATGGGCCTTGAGCCAAGGCTTTGCTGGATGAAGTTCGTGGGCAGTTCCGGGAGCGACCTGATAAACAAATTCACATATATATTCCTGGACGCTCTTGACCTTGGCGGAGATGCTACGAAAATAGGCAAGCTTGTGAACTCCACGAATCTCGAGATAGTTCTTTTAAGATTGAAAAGAGGGATGGTCGCGTCAAGTTTCACCACGCTCGTCGTGCCCCTCCACATAAGTATGTCGGCCCTCATCGTTTTCATAGTCGAGATCCTTGTGATCTTCTCGACGATGATAGAAAAGCTTTATAGCAGCATGGGGGACTGGGGCTCAGGAGCAGGATCGAGCGGTGGCGTATCTGCCGCTTCGTTAGGATTTAACCTGTTCCAGAACGTCCCCGTCGATTTTCTACAGCAGTATTCGATCATGCTGGTGATCGTCTTAACGATAGCCAACACGATGGCCGCTAAGGCCGTCGTAGGCGGAAACAATTACAAGTATTGCTATTACGGTTCGATCATGCTGGTGACGTCGGGACTGTGCCTCATAATCGTACCGCTTGTAGTTCAGGGAATATTTAGCTTCCCGACATTGACAGAGGGAGTATGATGTTGACGGTTGAAGAAATGTTCGTATTCGGGGTCCTCGGGGCCATATCGATATTGATCATCCTCATAGTGGTATATGTCAGGCAGTCTTTTAAGAGTGATACGACCCTGATGGACGGATTTCTAAAATCTCTGCAAAAGAATGCCGATGAGAGCGAGGAAGAGGATATTACTGCAGAGTCATCAGTCGATTCGCAGTTCCTGGGCAATGATTTTAGGAATGACCTTGACCATGGGGGCGTCTCTTTAGACCTGGAGGTCGAGGAGATCGGCATAATCGAGGATGACACTACCGGCACCGTAAGACCGGCGCCAAATAAGATGTCATTATCAAATAGAATTAAAAAACTCTTACCAAAAAAACAGGAGGCAAAAAGACCGGAGCCGTCGAAGTCCGGATCCCCGGGGCCGTTTGCAGGGATCATGGCCGTATCCGGCAGCATATTTAAACCAAAGTCGAAAAGTGGCCCGGTAAAACAAAAAATGGAAGACATCGACAATGAGCTTGATGCGCTTATAACCGACATCAGGAAAGAGGAGCCCTCTGAGATCGAGAAGATGAAAAGGAAAAACAGTGTCCTGTACAAGGGCATATTTAACAGGATGGCGGCCCGGATCGAAGGCTTATTCAACATAGTCAACAAGAATGACATGAAGTCTGTGGACGATGAGCTTAATAATGTGCTTCATGAGTCGCAGTATATCCTGAAGGATAACGCAGGCGCTGAACAGGGGATTGAACTTGCCACCAAGGGAGAGAGCATAACAGATCTTGATAAGGCAATAAGATCTTCGGAGCAAAGGTTACCGAACATTGAAACCCAGGAGAGTAAATTCGAACTGCCGCTCGGCGGAGGTCTTCTGGACGCTATGGATGCCTCGCCGATGCCGGAAATGGAGACCCCGGAGGTCACTCAGGACATGAGCTTTGAAAAGGTAGACGACATACTTTCAGAGCTTGAGGAGAGTACGAAGGTCGAAAAAGATGTCGCCCTGGACATCATGAGGGACCTGAAGGGTAAGGCCATAACGTGCGAGGATCTTGAAAGCGAGCTTACGGACATTCTGGAACATTTCAAGAGCAGGAGTGGGACGACGAAAAAATCGAAAGCCTGATCTATCGTATTGACTTCTTTTTTTATTGTGGAGCGAAAGAAGATATTGAGAGACGGATCCCGATCGCTCCGCAAGCCATTCATATCTCTGAAAAATAACTTATACGCAGCGTTAAAGAATGCTTGTGACCGTAATGATGCACATGGATATGATACATCTCATCTCAAAGGCTCAAAGTGCTACTAGAAGCGTACAAAGCTCTTTTAAAAATAAACGTTCAGTTCTTTGAGTTATCCTTTGAGCCTTTGAGACGAAAATGCAACACATCAATGCACTGCCGGAACAATGTCATTGAAACCCTATCGGACAATAAACGTATAAACCGTCGAATTTACGGGGCACATCACTAAGCCTGACAAAAGATTGAAATAGTCTAAGTATATTGATAAGCTATATTCAAACACAAAGTTTAATGTATCCATACATACATTAATGCATCAGAACATGCCGGGCAAATAGTCACTGTATCAAAGCAGGCATGCTGTAATAATTAGAATAAACACAAAAAAGGTGATGCTCATGCGAAAGACGTTACATTTTAAGTTGAAAGATTATAAGAACAACCCGGAACACACCATTAAGGCCATCGTGCACTCGGCGAACATGGGAAGGCTTGAAGAAGGCACTCTGGAGAAGACCAAGCAGACCGAGTCTGGTAGCAGCGTAGAGGTCTGGCACGCTGTCGTAGGCACCTCATCATGCGAGATAGCCGTTAACAAGCAGAAATCAGAAATGACCTTAACGACCATATAAACGTCCTGACGATAAGCTCAGGACTATATATCTATTTTATTAATTTTCCAGAAGGGCCGTTTTTCCGGACCACATACATTAATCGCTTTGAAAGATCATTAGTAATTAAGCAGTTTTTTGTAAATTAACCCAAAATTTTAGTTATTTTTGCATATCTTACAATTAATGAAAATGTTTTTGGGAATAGCGTTAAAACAATTAAAATGGCGTTAATACTAGCCGTTATTTAACTAAATCGACTAATGCAAAGTTATTTATGTATAAATGTCTATTATAGTATGTATTAAAAAATATATATGTTAAAAAAGTGAAGTGTTCCGGAACAAATGAATTGGACCGGCTAAAGCTTCAAGGATGTGAATAGATATGAATACCGTGAGCTTCAATGCGAAGCAGATACTCGGTATTTTTGTAGGGATATTCGTGGTGATCGCGGGTATCGTCGTGAACATGCAAAAATTTGGAAATGATATTTCTATCGGGAATATTGCGGTGATCTTCGCAACGGGGATATTAGTCGTCATATCGATGATTGTCGTAGGACAGGACTGAATATCCTGTATTTTATTTTTATTCCGAAACATAACGGGCTATATTGTTTATCAGGATACTGCATGGTGTTTATTTTCTCCTTCGGAGGGCAAAGCATTAATACATTAGTGCTTAAAAGAAGAATACAATGTCCATCAAGTATAGATATATCCTGTTATTCGTCATGGGCTTGTTCGCCATACTACTGGTATTATCGTTCAGTACGTTCCAGCTTACAACATATCAGTCCTTAAGGGATATTTCTAGCAATATTGCCGAGATCCCGTCCCAGAAAGCCTACCTGGACGGCCAGTATAAGGATATGAGGACATTCTTCTCCGAAAATAAGGGGGAGTTCTATACTTATTATTTTGAAAGCCTGCCTGTATCCATCAGCAAATCGCAGGTCACAGGCCTTACCGAGCAAGAGACCATCGACCTTGTCCTTGACTCGTTCACAGCAAAGCTGTATCATGTGAAGTATGGCGGCATAACTGCAAAGATAAGCGAATATGCCGGTTCGGGCTCGAACGGCCTGTATCTGGTAATCACAATAATATTATTTATTGCATTCGTGTCCAGCACAATATTCACGCTGCATCCGGGCTGGAAAAAGAACTCAACAGAATTGCTGAGAAGCACAGGTAAGACTCTGGCAGTGATGTGCCTTGTATCCATGATAGTGTTCGTGCTGGCCCCGGGCATAGTAAAGACGATGATATGGCAGTACATACCGAGCACAGGTAATGCCAGGGACATCCTTGAGATAGTCGAATCCAGGGTTACAGCAACGCTATTCTTTAATAACCTTATAATGGTAATACTTGGAGCCCTTATTTATGCCTCGGGAGCTTATCTGGAAAAGCGTAAAGAAAAAACCCCCGTCGGCACAGTGGAGACTTCCAGGCCTGCAGAGAGCAAGTTGAGAAGAAGCCTTTGAAATATTATCATATCATAAAAAATGATATAGCATATGGATATGAAGTATTTTCGATGCCGTACATGAGCATGGTCCATTTTCATCTCAATGGCTCAGGGACATCTCAACGACTCAACGCTTTTTACGGTAAAAAATTTTATAAAAAAACCAGACGGTGCTTTTCGAGACACATCAACCGTGGCGCAGGGCTTCTTCCATCCGGTCATTTATAAGAGCGACTATGTGTGCGGAACGGCCTAACGGCTCCAGGTAGAACACTTCTTTTCCGTCGACATGGCAATTTTTGCCGTTAATGCCTAATGCCTCCGGGATCGTGACCCGGGTATGGTGGCCGTGTGCGATGAAAACAGGCATGACGAAGATGCGATCGGCATCTATTCGCTGCAGGGCGCCTTCGACCTTCGGTCCCTGCTCAAGATAGCAAACGGCTACTTCCGTAAATTCTCCCGAGCCGTTGAACGCTTCCGCGTAGTAAGGCATGACATCGTCAGAATGCTTGCTTCGGCTTCCATGCCCTACGAGTAAAAGCGCGGTCCTCATGCATCATTCATCCCGATCGTTCTCCAGGGCTTCCTTTACAAGCTTTATGGCACACAGGTCCCCGCACATTGAGCAGGCTTCGCTCGTCGTCATACGCGTTTCCCGGATATGGCGTGCTTTTTTACCATCGATGGCGAGCCCGTACTGTTTTTCCCAGTCGAGTTTGCTCCTTGCCACGGACATTTCCAGGTCCATCGCTCTTGCCCGGTCTTTTTGTGACTCCTTGACAGTATCGGCGACATGGGCTGCTATCTTTGTGATTATAGTCCCTTCCCGTATGTCGTCGGCAGTCGGCAGGGCAAGGTGCTCCGACGGCGTCACCATGCACAGGAAATCAGCGCCGTACATACCTGCGATAGAACCGCCGATAGCACCCACTATATGATCGTAGCCCGGCGCGATGTCGGTCACAAGCGGTCCCAGCAGATACAACGGGGCGCCCTTTGTTAATTTTTTCATGGCTTCTACGCTCATTCCTATCTCGTCGATAGGCACATGCCCGGGTCCTTCCACTATCGACTGAACGTCCTTTTCCCTGCACTGTGATACAAGCTCTCCGAGCGTGATTATTTCCATGAACTCCGCCCGGTCCGTGGCGTCGGCCATGCATCCCGGCCTCATCCCGTCTCCAAGGCTTATTGTAAGGTCGTATTCCTGCGCGATCTCAAGCAGGTAGTCAAACTCTTCATAGAACGGGTTCTCTGCATCATTATACAGCATCCATGCCATTGTGAAAGAGCCACCCCTGCTGACGATATTCAGAAGCCGCTGGTCTTTCTTTAGCCTTGATATAGAGTTCCTGTTGATACCCGCATGTATCGTGACAAAGTCAACTCCCTCACGGGCATGCTCTCTGACGGAATTGAACATGTCATCGGAAGTCATGTCGACGACTTTCTTATGTTTCCTTGCAGCGTGGTACACAGGTACGGTGCCGACAGGCACGCTCATTTCCTCTGTCAGACCTCTGCGCACAGCATCGATATTTTTACCTGTGGAAAGGTCCATTACCGCATCTGCACCATACTCGACTGCTACCCTGGCTTTATGCAGCTCTCCTTCAGGGTTATCGTAATCCTTTGATGTGCCCACGTTCGCATTTATCTTTGTGGACATGCAGCTTCCCACAGCCCTTACAGGGAAATCCCTTCCGAGGTTCTTCGGCATGGAGACCTGACCGGAAATAATAAGCCTTCTCAGCTTTTCCGGGTCAATGCCCTCGTTTTTAGCGGCCTTTATAATATCATCTGTAAGTCCTTTTTTTGCATCCCGTATCAACATGATGGCCTTTCTCCGCAATAAGCACAACTTTATAATATAAAACGTTATACACCATGTGAGGCATTGTTAAAATGCGGATCACAAACGTTAACGGAGTCTTTTATGATTCCAACGCATATTTAATTGACGCAAAACGTAAAATCCTTGTGGACGCGGGGATCGACGGAAAGAGGGTGCTGAAAAGCCTTCCGCAAGACCTCCAGCTTATTGTGCTGACACATTGCCACTATGACCATATTTCCGCGGTGCCTGACATCGTGGCGGCTACCGGGGCTAAGGTGGCGATGCATAAGGACGATATTCCGTTAATAAGGAGTAAAAAGCTGAGCGCATCCGCGATGTTTGGCGTTGGATCTCCGGAACTGAAGATAGACATCCCCCTTAATAATGATGATACCATAGACCTTGGAGACTGCTCATTAAAGGTCATCCATACGCCCGGACACAGTCCAGGAAGCATTTGCCTGTATGATGAGAGCACTAAGGAGCTATTCACAGGGGATACCGTTTTTGAGGGCGGAAGCTTCGGAAGGACTGATATCGGCGGAAATCCGGAACATCTGATAAATTCCCTGGAGAACCTGACAAAGCTGGATGTATCCGCTTTCTACCCGGGACACGGTAACATTGTCACAGAAAATGCGAACGGCTGGATAAAAGCGTCGTATGTAAATGCTAAACGTATGATCTTTTAAAAAAAGACGTTTTTAGAAGGGTATAAGCCTTTCATGGATCTTTTATCAAGGCTTACCCCTCGTTTTGCATTTTTGTTTTTGCGTTTTTCATTTTTCAGGTGGTTTTTACTTCTTTCTGCTGATGTAGAATATAGCTCCCAGCAGGGCGATCACGGCGATTATCGCGACGAATCCCGGAGACTGGGTCTGTGCCGGAGTGGACGGTGCATCTGTCGGGCTAACGACGGGGTCCGTCTCATTACCCGCGCTTGCGGTTCCGTCACCCGCAGCGGATTGTTTGTCCAGCGTCACGTCGAAGCCGGTAACATCCCCATTGACCTCTACGGCCAGCGTCTTTGAGGCATATCCGTCCGCGCTCACAAGCATATCATATTTTCCGAATGCCATGTCCGCGAACATATACGCGCCCTTATCATCCGTCTTCTGGGTCAGGTAGTCGAGCACTACTGCAGCACCGGCTATGGGGGAGCCGTCAGTGTCCTTGACCATACCAGATACGCGGTATGTCGCGGGTGCTCCTGCCACTTCCGTGATAGTCTCTATAAGCTGTCCATTTTCATCGTACACTACGGATGTATCTGAGGGCGGGTAGATGTACGTGTAATCAAACGTATAGAAGGTCCTCAGGGAGCCCGTATTGTAATCATTGTTCGATGGCACAGGCGTTGCCGTTGGGTCCGGAGTAGGTGTTGCGGTTGGGTCCGGGGTCGGTGTTGCCGTCGGGTCCGGGGTCGGTGTCGGGGTGGCGCTCGGGTCCGGCGTCGGCGTTACGGTCGGGTCCGGCGTCGGCGTTACGGTCGGGTCCGGCGTCGGTGTCGGTGTCGGTGTCGGGTCCGGCGTGTAGCTATAATCTACCGATAATACGTGAGCACCGGTGACCTGATTGCGGTTGTTAATGACAAGCACTGGACCTATGGCTTTAAATCCGTTTGAGGAATAGGTCTGGCTCCATGATGTGGATCCTCTCTGTATCTTGTAGTTGATATTATTGCCGTCTGTCGACTCGATTGTGACAGTATAGGTGCCTATTACCGCTCCGCTTCTATCCGAGTCCTGAACGTGTATACCGGAGCCAGGGCCTTCGTTTATCGTAACACCGAAGGATGATAGATACCCGCACGTACGGAAATCATTGGTATTGGCAGAATTGCTTGATGTCACACCGACGTATATATCCGAAAGGTTACTGTCAAGTCTGAACGTTATTACTGTCCTGAACCTTGAAGCCCCTTCGGGGTTAACTACATACCATGCATATACTGGATTTATTGCCTGGCCTGATGCGATCCCGTCGTCCAGGATTATAGGTCCCTGACTGGACCAGCCGGCCAGCGTGTTTGTAGGGATGGATGCCGCATTAGCGACAAATACCGTTGCGAGCACCATCATCACGATCATTGCAAGAGATATTATTGCTCTCTTCATCTTTTTCCTCCTTTTGTTCAATTAATTAATAGGTAACGGGTTTTATCCCTAGCAACTGTCTATATTTGGTCAAGTTATCAAGCGTTATTAATGAAAAAAACGAAATTACTTGCTTACATCAGTATAATAAGCGATTTATAAATAAAATATAAATAAAAAAGTTCTTGCTAAGACGGTGTTATTTTATTTTAAAAATAAATAAATAAAAAATATATTAAATATATAAAAAACTTTATATATTAAATAAATTATTAATATAAATCAACTGAAATTATCAAGAGTCCGGACAAAGCCTGTCAATATGCCTATATAAATATTTTGTTAAAGAAATACTGAGATATATAACGACATTATACCTGAATATACTTTGAATTGCTCCAAAACGCCATAGGACAGCGTAAAAAATAAAACGCATAATGTATAAGCGCTTTTTAAAATTATTTTAATTTTATGGGTTATAAATAATATAATTTTCAATATAAGACCGATTTTTCTTTTATTTTATCATATATAATTCGCTAAATATAAGAACAATATTAATGCTCTTCAAACTAAAATTTTTAATAAAAAAAAGTAGATTACTATGGCATACAAATCTATTAATGACCTGGACGCTGTCGATATTAAGATCATCGAGAGATTATGCAAAGACGCAAGCGCCTCATTATCGGATATCGCTGAGGAGTTAGGGGTATCTGCCTCAACCGTCCATAAGCGCATAAACCAGTTAAAGGAGAATAATATCATAGAAAGGTTTACGATATTATTCGATCCGGCGATACTTAACTTGAGGACTGTGGCCTTTGTAGGTATAGAGCTGGAAAGAGACGCGCTGATGGGTAAGAAGAAGGAAGAGGTCCTTAGCGAACTCTCAAAGATACCTTATGTGCTCGAGATCCATGAGACACTGGCCCCGTTCGATCTTATTCTTAAGCTTCGGACCAAGAACGTCGAAAAGTTACGGAGCGTCATCACTAATATAGCATCGATAGACGGCATCATGGCCACTAACACCATACTTACCACAAACAGGATCATGGAGCGTTTTATCGAGATACCGCCGGGATAACAGAATAATTACAATCATATGATATTGATGCCGGGAGTATGCCATAGTCCCTAAAATTTTCACCCATTATTTTCTTCACAGCAAAGCGCGCAAAGGCAAAAAAATGAACACAAATGATTTTTTAGTTATCTGATCATTTAAAATATCCTTAACGTACATTATTCGCCTTATTGTCCCCGGTAGTGAAAATGAAAATGGAACGATTATTGACGGAAAGCCTGTTTTAACTGAAAGTCATTGATGATTTTCAATTCAGTATATCCTGATAGACTTTTATCATCCTGGACACGTTATTCTCCCACGTATAATCCTTTAAAGCACTCTTCATAGCATTTTCAGCGAACTGTCTCGATGTATCCGGATCATCAAGAAGGGAAGCCACCGACCTGGCTAATACTGCCGGATCCTCGCAGTTGATGATAACTCCTCTGCCATTGCCCAGGAATCTCTTTGCCCAGGAGGTGTTACCGCAGATGATCGGTTTTTTCATCGCCATATACTCAAACAGTTTAAGAGGATTGAAATAATTTGACACCCCGTTTGACGGGTATGGTGCCAGGGCTACATCGAACATCTCAACGTATTTGGGGACCTCCATGTAAGGCACTGAGCCGGGCATGATAATATAAGGATCCAGCCCCTTATTATGGACCTCGGACTTTATGTTCTCATACTCATGGCCGCTCCCGACTATGAACAATATAGTATCTTCTCTAGTTTTTATGAGGCGTGCCATCATTTCGATGGCGAATTGAACTCCATGCCAGGGCCGGAAGCCGCCGACGAACCCTAGCACTTTTTTATCCGGGATGCCGAATCTATCACGTAACTGATCGGCTTCCCTCCGGAATTTTCCCGGCGAGAAAAGGGAGGTGTTAACTCCGTTGTAGACCACGCTTATATTTTCTGCAGGAGCGCCATATTTTGATGAGACGAGATCCTTTAGCTCATCGCTGACCACGACTATCCGGTCAAATCGCCTCAGGTTATTTTTTAATTCCTGCTGCGCCGCCCAGTATACCGGGCCCGGCATGCTGCGCATCCGTGCCTGCTCCTCAAGCAACGGGCCGTTTATCTCGCACACCTTCTTCCCTTTGATGAACCGGAACATTAACAGTTCCTGAGCGAGATCGAGCCTCCAGTGAATAATATCCTGAGATGCCCCTAAAAGCTTAAGCTGGGCGGAAGTTGAAAAATGGTACATGTTAAGAGCAGGGTTCCCGTATGTGCTCCCGGTCTCATGAATGTTCACATCTTCGTTATAATACTCTCCCGAGACGTACGGCACATAAGCCCTTATCCGGGCATGCTTCGAAAGGTTCGTTATGAACTCGTGAAGATGTGTAGGGCTGCCTGCTTTCCACTCTCCAAGCGGGACTTTTGCGCAAACGGCTATATCCTTATCCAGCATCATTGTAAATAAGCAAGCCCTTAACTAAATATTTTAAACGATATATAAGCGGTTTGGGGCTGAAATAGTTATTTTTTGGCAAATGGACCAGGGATTTATCAGTAAGATAGCGGTAAGAACGTAAAGTATTAATCACCATTGCCGGATATGATAAAAGATAAGATAAACGTACACATAACAATAAAAAATAAATATGACTCTTCTGCGTTTTTAAGGGGACTTATTTTAAGTTGTTTCGGGGGGCGGGTAAGCACAGATCTCACAGAGACACAGAAGAGCCGAAAACAATATTTTAAAAAAATTTTTTTATAAGACTATCACAATACCGGCTACATAAAAAATTAAATTTGTTGTTATATCACGAAATAAAGCATATTATCAAAATATAACATAACGCGCATTCAAATATGTATATATAGTCACACTAAATTTTTTATTAGAATTGCTTACAATTTGATAATTATTTTACTAAATAAAGAAAGATTTATATAGCTATAACAAGCAATTAGTTATGTTACTACGACGGAAGACAGTGAATTCAATGAGCACCAAATTTAAGGGAAACCTGGACGAAACAGACTTATTCATCATTAAAAGACTCTGCGAAGACAGTAACACATCTCTCGCAAGTATCGGCGATGAATTAAACGTCTCTCCATCGACGATACATAAACGCATTTGCCGTCTTAAGGAAGGGGGAATAATAGAGAGATTCACCATTCTTTTCGATCCCTCGATCTTAAACTTAAAGACCATAGCATTTATCGGTATCGAACTGGAACGTAGCGCCCTTGTCGGAAAGAAAAAAGATGAGGTCATTAGTAAGCTTTTATCAATGCAGGAAGTGCTGGAGATCCACGAAACGCTTGAACCGTTCGATCTTTTACTAAAGCTGAGGACTGAAAATGTGGACTTTTTAAGGGAGATCATAGGAGACATCTCCACGATAGAGGGAGTACACACCACCAATACGATCCTTACAACAAAGAAGATCCTTGAGACGCCGTTAAAGTATGAGACCATAAAAGATCTTGGAGACATAAGACGTGGATAAAAGTAAAGAAAGATCATTTGCCAGGGCATTTAAAGAGCGTTTTGAATCATATAAGGCCGGATATGAGGCGCGAAGCACTCAAAAAATAAAGCCCGGCCAATAAAAGAAAATTTTTTATCAGGGCATAAAAAAGATAAAATCATTGTTCTGATCTATTTAAATAAAAAACATATAGAAAATATCTAAAGTATATCCGTGTACGCCATCTCGCGGATAGATTCCATTACTATAAGCGTATCCATTTCGCTTATACCCAGGGGCGCTATCTTATCGCTTATTATCCGTTTCATCTCGTCATAGTCGCATGTTGCTATGAGGAATGTCAGATTATATTCGCCGCTCGTGTGATAGATCTGTAAGACGTTCTCTATGCGTAAGAGCTTTCGGGTGACCTGGTCAAGCTTGCTCGGGTCCACCTTACACTGGATTATCGAATAGGAGTCAAGTCCGGCCTTCTTTTTATTGATTACGACAGTATAGCCCTTTATCACACCATCTTCTTCCATGATGCCAATGCGGTCCCTTACGGTCGATTGAGCCCTGTCTATCTTTTTTGCGACTTCCTTGTAGGTCATTCTGCCGTTACGCTGCAATATATTTAGGATCTTTTTATTCATCTTATCGATCTTCATCGCATCACACCTGGAAAAATATATGCAATAATATAATTAAGTAGTTATTAGTATATATACTCTTTTTTTAAAGCTAAGATGCTAACTTAATCAGGCATTATTAATCTATAAAAAATATCATAGTAATAATTATATATCACCCTGTTAAAAAGAGTATAGATTGTTCAAGATGCTCCGGAAGTTTACTAATGGGTAGAGATACGGTTAACACCGGCATAGAAGGGATGGACGAGTTACTCGGGGGCGGCATACCAAAAGGCGCCACAGTGCTCATAAACGGCCCTCCCGGTGCCGGAAAGACGGTCATAGCGCTGGAATATGCGTTCAACCAGGCGAAAAAGGGTGAGCGTGTGCTATTCGTAAGCACCTGCGAGCCCATATACAAGATAAACAAATTCGCCTCCAGCCTTTCCTTCTACGACCTGGACCTTATCAGCGGCGGCATCAACATGGACTACTATGGCCCCAAAGAAAAAAGAGGCTATGTAGAGTTCCAGGACTATTCCCTGGGCCAGATCTCCGACGAGCAATATGTAGGCGATTTTTTTGACGGCATTCAAAAAAAGGTGACCAGAAGAAGCTACGAACACCTCATTATTGACTCTATCACCTCTATCAATATGCTTCTGGGGAACGAGATAGAGAGGCGTAAAAAAACTCTCCTGTTCAGCGCATGGGTATCGCGCATGGGATGCACGACATTGCTGACCTCAGAGGATTACGGAATATCGGGAACAGAAAGATTCCTATCGGATGCGGTCATCGACCTGGGGAGGTCGGAACTAAGATCTTCAAAATCAGGCTGCGGCAATATATCCGGCATGCATTTCCGTACTATAGAGGTCGCCAAGCTTCGCGGTAAAAGGCATATGTCAGGCAAGTATTTTTATAGCATTTCCAGCGACGGCATCAGGATAATCACACCCGGGAGTAAGCCGGCAGCCATGGAGGAGAATACCGGCCTTACCGGCATAAAGGACCTGGACGAGAATATCGGAGGTGTCAGATATGGAAACATATGGCACATCAATACGGATGACGCCAGGACGTTTGATCCGATTTTAGATACAATGGCCAGGGAGACTATCAGGTCCGGGGACGGCATTATATGGATAAGGCCGCAGGAAGATCAGTTTACGTCTATAGATATACTTAAAAGAAGGTTCGGGGAAGAAGTCATGAATGCCATAAATGAAAAGCGCTTTATCATGATAGACCCTGGCAGATCCGGGACGCCGAAAGACCTCAAGAATGTCGTCATAAACGTACCTGTCACGGACAAATTATTCTCCGAGCTCTCCGAACTGATAATATCGATCATGAGGCCGGGAGACGTCAGGTGGCGCGTCTATCTTGACATAGGAAGCCTGAACGGGTCGACCGGCAAAGAAGACGCTAAAAAATTCTATTCGGATATTTCTGCGTTCATCAGGAATAACGAAGAGATACTAATGACATACAAGGAAACATATGTTTCCGGCAGAGGGCTGCTGAACACCATAGAGTCCCGCTCCGACGGCATAATCGACGTCTGGAATAGCGGAGGGTACAGGCTTTTACAGGTAAAGAAAGCCCCGGGTGCCATAAGCTTTGAGCCGTATGTGCTAAAAATGGAAGATGACCGGATCACTTTGTTCCCGTTTTGATTTACGACTCCGGATACACAGGCTGATAGGCGTTCTATTGTTCATTGATGATATTTTAAAAAGATCAGCATGTCCGGTCAGCTGATACGCTTATATTTACTTGACGGGGAATACATTAAAAGCCCTACAATGGCCGCGAGCAGGATAAACTGGGAAAATATCGCCGCTATTGCCACCAGTACGACGCTCGATTTTTTCGAATCCACGTTGCCCCGAGGTATCCTTCTTTTTGCAGAGCGGTTGGAGTACACCGCCCCAAAGGCTAGCAGGACGTCTGCCGCAAGTATTACCCATATGACATAGGGGAGGTTGGTCATGAAAAGGTACCATGAATATAATGATGACATATCATAGACATATGAAAAATAATTCAGCACATTGACCGAATAAAGCGCATAGTAGATATGAAGTATCATGAAACACGCAAACGCTATCGGAGCGAGTATGTGCTGCATCACTTTATTGTAATAGATAAAGCTTCTTTTATTGCTGATAGAGAACCTGTCCCGGAACATCATCACTGTCTGAAGGTTAGCGATCCCCTTGCGGAGCTTATGTGTCATCCACGTCCGGAGGTCATGAGGCGTTCTTATCTCGCTCCCCATCACCTGCGCAAGGTATATGACATCATAGCCCTGGCTGGATATGTTAAGCGCGGTATAGAAATCGTCGGCCACCACGTTCGCCGGGTATGAGCGCTGCAAAGACCTTCGGAACATATAACACCCGGCAACAAGGCTTGAAGAGGATATGCGGCTCTCGAGCGTTCTCATCTTATTGTTCGTTATCCAGAATGACATTTCCATGTTCGGGACAAAACCGTCAAGCTCTTTGGGAAGTATCCAGGGACCGACCGCCCCCACGCACGGGTCGGCGAAATACTTAGCGGTACTTTTAAGCACACCGGGCACGAGTTCGGTATCCGCGTCCGTCACCATGATAAGTTCATGACTGGCGGCGCGAAGGCCTATGTTCAACGCGTCAATTTTACCTTTGTTATCTCTCTGGATCAACAGGCGGAAATTATCAGCATTATTATCCTTTATCCACCTGCTCACTATGTCCCCGGTTCCGTCAGGCGAGTTACCGTCGACGATAAGGACTTCGAGACGGTCCGAAGGATAGATGATATCGCTCAGGTTCTTTAATTTAGTTTCAATGATGTCTGCCTCGTTAAATACGGAGGCGATGATAGTAATACCCGGATAATAGCTGTCCTCAATATCCCGTGATGGTTTTTCTCTGTGCTGTAAAGAGGTGGTATAAAATACGAATGAGTAGGCGATGCACAGGTAAATTATTATCAGCATAATATAATAAATGTAATTCATTAAATTGAATATTATACTATCCATTAGATGATTATCTAGCAAGCGGTAAATATATAGATTTGTCAAAATAATAAGCGATTGAACAACGAAAATCCCTAAACAATAACTATTTTACAATAGTATATTATAAAAAAATATATAAAAATTAAAGGAGCGGGTCGATGCTGTCCGATAGCGAACCGGACCGACCCGGAAATTTACGCTAAAAAGCCTGACGTGCGCTCAGAACAATAATACGCCATCTTTCATGACCTGTTTGCCGTCTACCCACATTGACGGGTTCATGACAAGACAGTCCTGGTGTATCAGGGCGTTCGCGTCATTATCATAGTTGCTGCCTATGGCGAAGTGGACAGTCTTCCCGACCTTCTCATCCTCGAGGAGGTTGCCGGTCATCCTTGCGTGATAGTTGATACCGATGCCCAGCTCGCCGATGTGGCGGGCGTTGATCTCCTCTTCCTTCAGCCCCTTTTCTCTGGCCATTTTCTCGCCGTTCTTGATAACGTTTAACAATTCCCTGGCCTCTTCGCCGCCGATGACGTCCACAACATAGCCATCCTTTAATATGACCTTGACCGGTTCCTTAGGTATCACCGCTTTTGGCACCAGGTCTATAGTGCCATCAAAGACAATGACGCCGTGGGCGCTTCCGACAGCAGGGGATATAAAAGCCTCTCCAGCAGGAAGGTTGCCTCCAAGTCCCGGAGACTTGAAATTACCGTCATCGCAGAAGGCCTTACGCCCGTCGATCGAGATGGTGACGTCCGTGCCTGCCGGCGATGTTACGCGGATCTCTTTGCCCTCGTCAAGGACTTTCTTAATGCGTGAGGCAGTGTCCTGCATAGCGCCATAGTCGACTGCGACACACCTCTGGAACATGTCAACGTTCGTGGTAGGAGACCAGAAGCCCCTTATACGCTTATCCCCGTCCATAAGCTTGTCAAAGGCGCTTTGGTACTTTTTGCCATCCCTTCCCACGTAGCCTATGTTAAGCCCGTAGGGGTCCTTGCCCATCTTGTTAGCTGAAAGCGATATGACTATATCCGGTTCTGCCTTTATTGCCTCGATCACTATGCGCTCGGCATACGTGTAGGTGGTCTTCATCTCCTGGACCACAATGACGGGCTTTCCGCCCAGTGCTTTTGTCTCTTCGAACAATGCCTTCGCGATGGGGAACACTTCACCTTCAAAATTCGTTACGATAAGTACCTCTTCTCCTTCTCTGAGGCCTACGACATCCCTCATCGCGATCTTGGCAGCTTCATTAAGGTCTGTCAGAATGAACATCTCCAAAATATTTTTTTCATTATAAAGGAGTTTAAAAATTAAAAGCTTTTTGAATGAAAAGAAAATGCCAGAGGGCAGTAATGACCATTTATGAGCATATAGATACGTCAATGATAATAAAACGGACAATAAAGACAGATTGAGCAGGGGAATTATGGGATCGAGCACTCAGCCCCATATCCCCCTGTCATCATACGCAGTCAAGCCTTACAATACGGCTGATCGAGCCGGTATTGCTGCCGGAGGCAGTTATGTTAAAGTCTGCGTATCCATTGCTGCCGGCATATATATTGTATACCCATATGAAATCATGCGTTTCCCCGGGGAGTATGTTGACGGACACCGGAGATGGCGGAGATATAAGATATACTTCGAAATTACCCGTATGCAGATCATACCGTACCTGCGGGCAGACGTTGTTCGCCGTTGAATCCCCGTAGTTCGTCACATGGGCGATGAGGCTCACCGTGATGTTATCTTTATGCTTCATTGTGGAAGGCTGCAATTCCGGCACCAGGCCGATCGACGTTGTCACAGCCGTGCTGCTGCCTGGAGACCCTGTCGTCGTATCATAAAGATGCAGCCTGATATTCTCCCCGCCAAAATATACGGTAGCATCGACAGTATCATCAATCCTTACCACTGAGTAATTGACGTTCTTTACCAGTCCTGCCCCGGTAAAAATTTCTTCAAAATAGCTTTCCCATTCGCCGGCATATATCGAGGTCACGCTGATAGACACGTTATTGACATAAGCCTCCCTGTGAACGCAGTTCTCAGGAAAGATAGTGCTGGTAAGCATCTCATTTTGCGTGGAAGCTACGGAAGATGCCTGATCGTTTATCCTTATGGGAAACATCATAACGGTTATGTTGGATGAATTACCGGGGTCTCGCCTGACCGACATACAGGGGTCGCCCAGCTTCTTGTGCCCGGCAGCCTGTGATAATATCAGCATACCGGATTCGTAATGATATTTCTGGTCCAGCCAGTAGTTATTATTAGATGAATATGTGATACTGCCCATATTCGTAAGATCGGTCCCCAGATTGGTCCCGCTCTGGTTATACGCGGTGATAATAAGCGAGCCGTAGGACGGATCTATCCCGAGCGCCCCGCTTGAGCTGCCGGGATCTATCAACGGTATGGACCCGCCGCCCATTTCCACGTTGGTCGTCACTATTCCCCTGCCTATTGCTGCGGCTGCGTCGATACGGGACTTATGGTCCATCATATCGCTCAGCACGTTTTGCATATGGTCTGATTCTGCCTGTTTTTTCATCTCCGGTATGTATACGACCTTGAAGAGCGCTATCACTGACACGATAAGTCCCAGCACAAGTATAGCGCCGATCACCGTCGACACTGCAGAATTTGAAGACCTGAAACGGACATTTGACATACTATACCCCTGCATTATTTATCATAAAATGCCCCAGGGACGAGCGTGAAGCCCTGTCATATACAAAAACGGATAGGTTTTGCCCGGTATCGAATGGAAATACCATCGCTTCGCCGATATCCCATAATACGTTCCCGTCATTATGGCTGACAAAAGACCCCGGCCGGGACAGATTGTAAGCCGCGCCGTTGATCATCACGTCTATATCGCCAAGCGGGACGCTATCTCCTCCCGAATGCATAACTATGACCGAGGTATCGTTAATTTCCACGGACGTGCTGACGATATGAGACTGCGGCCGGGAAAAAAACGAATATGTAGCGGCGATCAGGATAGTAAATATCGCGACCGTTATCAAAAGTATAAGAAGTTCGCCTACCAGCTCTGATACGGCAGATTCCGAACTTAACATCGAAGCATTGTTTCTCTTAGTTCGCATGCTCACACCCTAAATAAATATCATGAATACGGCATACCCTGTTGCCATCATTAGAAGGGAGTGCTTTAATCCTGAGGCCACGTTCCCTTCGCCCATCATCCCTGCCATGACCCCGGAAAATAATCCCTGTATAAGGACCGAATGATAGAATAGCAGATGCAACATTCCTGTTCCCGAAATATCCATAAAAGAAAATCCCATCGAAGCCATATGTGTTGAACTGTCGGCCGGGATACCGGGAAGGATCGGTAAAAATACGCTTACGAGCGTGTATATGATGTACAGGAAAACGAAGAAGGATATGTAGATTATCGAGACGTAGACAAGCATATTGGAGAACCTCTCCTCTTTCCGCGACAGGTTGGCTGAAGCGTCGGCGGCCGCGATCTCGAGAGTGTCCTTGATGTTGCCGGTAGACTCGTTCGCCCTCACTATAAGGGTGACCATCCTTCGTATCGATGCCGTGTTAATCCGGCGCTCGAACCTTATCAGCGCGTCTCTCGTATCCGCGCCCCACTCTATGTCCGCGCACATCTTCCTTATCTCGACGTTAAGCACGCCGAGATTGGACTTCAGCAGCGTCTTGATCGCCAGAGCCAGCGTCAGACCCGATTCGTTGACGCCTGCCAGCCTCTTTAAAAATTCCGGTATCGCCGTATCGATCTTTTTTATCCTGCTGTTGCGCGCTTCCCAGAATACGACGAAAGGAAGCACCGCTATAAAGAACCCGATAAGTAACATGTCGTCAAGCTGTGATAGTGATCCGTATGAAAGATCAAGATAGCCGTTTCCCGTCACCAGTACGAACAGTACGCCGGCGGGGGCGCTGACATAAAGCACTTTATATGGATCATTCGTGATGTATGATATCGGATTATCTAAAAATTTCCTGACCCGGTACCTGAACTGCGCGCGCCTGATAGCCACGTCCTCGGACGGCAGCAATTCCCTCTTGTTCACATCTTCGTACTCGTTGAGCTTTTTCTTTCTGATCGATATCCTGCCGCGGCCGTCTCCAAGCCCCATGGCGGACAGGAACCATATGAATAATATGGAGCCAACAGGGATCAGGAAGTATATCAGGAATTGTATCTGGCCTATGTCCGTAACGCTGATGAGCCCTATTATGACCATTATGGTCATAAGGAAAAGTGGGCCTGCGATGAACGCGGTCACATATATCTCCGCGAACATGCTTAGCATATCGGTGAGCACTTTTTGTTCCTGCGAAGCGACTACCCGATACTGCTCGGAGCGTGAATGCAGGAAGGTCGTCATATCGCCTCCGCTTTCCATCAGGCTGGTCATGCTTTCGAAAAAGTTTTTTAAAGGCTCGGAAGGTGTCCTGTCCGACACGACCTTTATTGCGGTTATCAGGTCATATCCCAGAAGCTCGACGCTGCGTACGACGGACTCCATCTCGACCGCGACCTCGCCGTAGATGTCCTTATGAT
Source organism: Methanooceanicella nereidis (assembly GCF_021023085.1). Classification (NCBI taxonomy): domain Archaea; kingdom Methanobacteriati; phylum Methanobacteriota; class Methanomicrobia; order Methanocellales; family Methanocellaceae; genus Methanooceanicella; species Methanooceanicella nereidis. The sequence goes on from NZ_PGCK01000013.1 coordinate 53,002, forward strand.
CGCAAAGGGCACGGAAAACATCCAGAGGGTTCATGCCGCCCTTGCTCATCGCGTACATGAAGGTCACAGCATGCGGAAGGGTGAGATTTATCTCTGACTCCCTTGCCGATGCGATGTATTTAGGATATCCTGCTAGCGCATAACAGAATATCATGAATGATACCGCAAAGGACGCTACAAGCACAATAAATAGCATAAGGACGGAATTTCCGGCCAGCGCGCCGATGATCGAATATTTGAGGCTGTCGGGAAGCAGATAGCTAAACCCGTCATAGAAATCGGGTATCCTTCTTGCCGCAAAAACGAGACAGATCAGAGACACCGCCGCTGCTGCCAGGCTGCCGAGAAAGATCAGCCTTGACGCATATATATCAGACGGTGTGCTAATATTCGCCTTTCTTAGATTGATCTCGAGATCAAAGAAATTCTGGCGGTTTTTCCTGGCATACCCTCCAAAAAGCCTGTATGCAAACCTATCCGAAAAAAATTGCGAGAGAGCCATTATGGCTTTACACCTCTGGCCTTATCAGATCCCGCAGCTCTCCGCGGTCGATCAGTTCCAGCACCTGTTCCGGCATGACGCTGTACAGGTGCGTTACGATGCTAAAGCTCCTGTAATCGCGTATGTTCTCCTTTTGCAGGTGATCGAGCACTTTTATCCTGTTATTGATCTCGCGGTCAATGCGGGCGCGGTCCCATCCCCGCTTTGCCATGATGTCATTGATGACGTAGGATTCAGCAAGCCTCTCGTAGGTGTCATTCGCCGAATCCCACCTGAACAGCTCGTTAATGCGAAGATTATTGGTCTTCACGTCCACCCCTGTGATCTCGACTACGCTCTTTGTCCGGCGCGCCCTGACTCCTTCATTATATGTTAATTCCTGTATGCTGACGATGTTGAGCGACTGGAGCATCATGTTCGGCACGTTTATAGGCTCGTTGAGAAGCCTGTTGACAACAGCCTGTATAGATCCGGCATGCATTGTAGAGTATGTCGTATGCCCGGTATTCATCGCCTGGAACAGAGTAAGCGCTTCTTTTCCCCTCACTTCTCCCACGATTATGTATTCCGGCCTCTGCCTCAGTGCCGCCTTAAGAAGCTCATACATGCTGATCTCGCCCGGAACCCCTATGGCAGGTGCGTCACGGGTGAGCCCTGCGATCCAGTTATTATGATACAACGTCAGTTCCCGGGTATCCTCGATAGTTATCACTTTGGCACCCTGCGGCACGAACAAGGATACGGCGTTCAGTGACGATGTTTTTCCTGATGCCGTGCCTCCTGCGAATAAAAGATTCTTATTATTTTCAATCGCAAGCCAGAAATATGAGAGCATCTCGCTGGACATTGTTTTGAACTTTAACATGTCAACGGGCGTGAACGGGTCAGGGCGGAACTTACGTATCGTGAAAGAGCTCCCCCTTGTGGTCACTTCCCTCCCCAGCGTAGCCTCGATACGCGAGCCGTCCGGCAGTGTCGCGTTCGCAATGGGATTCGCCACGGATATATGCCTGCCGCCGCGCTGCACAAGCCTCATTACCAGAGAGTTGAGCTCGTCCTCCTTCGATATCTTGATATTCGTCTTTATGTTCTGGTATTTTTTATGAAATAGAAATATCGGCACGTTAACGCCATTACATGAAATATCCTCTATCTGGCCATCATGCATCAAAGCGTCAATGCACCCGTAGCCCAGGTAATTTCTTTCCAGGTAGTAGAGTATTTTCTGCCTCGACCTCCCGGGCAGGTCGATGCCGTATATAGAGATGAGCATATCGCATTTTGACCGCAGTATTGAATTACGGTCAACGTCAGATTGAGCCGGTTCCCCCCTGATCAATATGTCCCGCAGGTCGTCATAGAGCCTCTCGAGGAGCTCTACCTCCAGGCCGGTAAGCTCCGGCTCGCATACATGATACTCGTATTCCTTTAAGCCGTTATCATAAGTTATTTTGATGAACGTGAAAGGTTCGCGGACACTATAACGTTCTATCTCGACCTTGCCTTCCCCGGAGATATCGCTCCCTGAAGGCGGAGCTATGCGATCCCCGTCGCCCGGTATAAGTTCTATGGGACCGGTCAAGCTTTTTTCTTTTATCGAGCGTACAAATCCATCAATGCCGGCATTTTCCGGCACGAGCTCTCCCGGACTATTTTCCCCGTAAAAGCTTTCCGCCCTTACCTCGTGTGATCCGCCTTTATCTTCCCGCCTGAAGACACTTTTTATCGACCTATGGATACCTAAGATAATACCTGTGGGATCTTTAGTACTGGTCGGACAATTATCGCTGCTCATCCAGATAAAACTATAATTTTATAGGATATAACTTTTATTATCAAATTTTTGTTTATTTTTTTTATTTAGTCAATATTTAGCCTTAAAATCGAAAACAGAGCCAGATACTTACTATTTTGTAATTAATTATATGAAATCGCAGAATAGAATTTGTGTAAAAAGAAATATTATATTATGTTTATTTCTTTGGTTCTGAAAGTATTTATAAGCGAAATACACATTTTAGGTTAGCGAGGGGTAAAAAAATAGGCCATAAAAAAGAGGGATCACGTGAGCAGATCAATAGTAAAATATCCGACAGGAATAATGTCGATGGACACCATAATCAAAGGAGGGCTTCCCGCAGGGTCTTTCACGCTTCTGCTTGGCGAGGTCGGGGCAGGCAGCCAGGAATTCGCGTATACCTCCATGCTCATGTTATCTCAGATGAAAAAGGAGCGTATTGCGCTGGAGACGGATGGCAAAAGCAATGGTGTCAACCTGCCGGACAAGATATGCTACATATCGTTCACAAGGACCAGGGATAACATACTGCTGGACATATCCGCATTAAAAGTAGCTAGCGTAACTGACGTAGAGTCAAACCTCATATTCATTGACCTGTCGGGGGAATATTTTTCCCGCACGCAGGTCCCGATGTCCTGGACAAGGGATGAGATGGCAACGCTGACAGACCTTAAGACAGCCAATACGAACAGGACGGTCTTCAAGGCCGTCATCGATACCCTGGAAAAGTATGCGCCAAACAACCTGGTCATAATCGATTCGCTAACGGACCTCCTCAGGAGCGCGGGCTCCGAAAACCTCACATGGAGCGATCTTGTCTCCCTGCTTAAAGGGATCCAGAGAATGTCAAAACAATGGAACTCTGTGATATATGCGCTCCTCACGGCGGACATATTCGACGCCAGCAAAGAGGAAGAGGTCTCGGATTGCGTTGACGGCGTCATGGTCTTTAAATGGGACATCACCGGTATCAATCAGCTGCAGCGTACGATGTACATAAAAAAATTCAGGGGATTGATGCCATACCTTGAAGAAGATAACGTAGTAAGGTTCGAAACGAAGGTAAGTGCCAGCCGCGCCTTTGAGATATCGAACATCAGAGAGATCATAGGTAGATGACGATGAAACTACTTAGCACAGGTGTAAACGGATTGGATGAGCTTCTTCACGGAGGGTTCCCGGAGAAGCACATGGTCGTGGTCTTTGGAGGAATGGGTACAGGCAAGTCCACGCTTGCCCTGCAGTTCATAGTGAACGGCCTGATGAAAGGCGAGAAGACAGTATACATGAGCCTTGAGGAGAGGGAGAACGAGATAGTGGAATCCGCCAGGGGTTTCGGCTGGGACATCCAATCATTCATCGATAACAACATGCTGATCCTGATAAGGCTTGACCCGAATGACATAAAGTCAACGCTTTCAAGGATAAAGAACGAGATGCCGAAGCTGATAAAGTCTTTCGGAGCATCGAGGCTTGTCATCGACTCTATCACTTTGTTCGAGATGATGTTCTCGGACGAGGCTGAGCGCAGGCTTAATCTTTTTGAGATATTCGCCATACTAAAGGAGACAGGAGTGACGGCATTGATCACTTCGGAAGCCGCACGCGAGGACTCGTATTCCACCAGGTACGGGCTTGTCGAGTATGTCGCTGACGGCGTCATAATGCTGAGATACGTAAGGCAGGACGAGCTCCGCGACGTCAAGCTGGCGGTAGAAGTGGTCAAGATGAGACGCCATAACCATTCGCGCAGTATCAAGCCTTATGACATAACGAATGAAGGCATAGTAGTGCATTCAGAGTCTGAAGTGTTCTAAAGGGAAGTGAAAACCCCTTTAGTAACATTATTTTATGCCCGGGAATGAGGTAGTTTCATCCCAAATTTCGATAGGATCATAAAGATCATATTAAACCTTAAAAAATATTTACTAAGATCTTTATTGTTAAATGTGTAGCAACTGCACGATTTTTATAAAAAAGACATAAATGCCATTCTCATATAATATTATAAAAGGATAATACAGGATACGTCTTTTGAAAAATATAGTAACCCCATACGGGGTAAGCACAATTTTTTATATCAGTAATAAATTATAATCTGTAGTAAATGAATTAAAAAATAATTCTACAGCGTAGAAAACTTTATTTTATAGTAATATAATAATTAAAATAAAATAGTAATCGATTGTATTGGAGGTGAGCTCCGTATGGAAGATATGATAAAAACAAAAAAGAGGGGGCGGCAAACTAGCTGGAAGAACAATGTCGAGGACGACCTGAAAGGCATTCTCGATAAGAAAGGAGTCATAGGAGCTTTCCTCATATCTAAAAACGGTGAGACAGTATCCCAGGTGTTCCAGGAGACACTAAAGCATAAAGAAGGCGGCCTCATGCAGTTCGTTAAAAAGGTGGTCCCCGCCATCATAAACATGAGGAACGTGCCTTTACGCCGGACCATATTCGAGACAAAGGACGGCTCGGTGATATTCCATCATACTGAAAACGGGATAGTCGGATGCGTACTTGATAAAGACTATGACCTGATCACGATCATGCTCGATGTAAGGATGGCTGGAGAGCTTATCGACAGCCACCTGAATAACGATGAGTTAGACCAGGATGAGCGGGACATCATTCTCAGAGAGAATCGCGATGAATTCAGGACCCTAAACTCCGAGCTCTTAACCGAGATCGAAAAGCACTTCGGATACAATATGACAGAAGCTCTGATCCAGAGGACAGTAAGGTGAAGCAAAAATGAAGAAGCTCAAGACTGGTATATTAGGATTAGACAGCCTCCTAGACGGGGGTTTTAACGAACACTCGGCAACGATACTTGTAGGTTCCTCGGGTACCGGAAAGACGACGATGGCTTTGCAATTTTTAAGAAAAGGGCTTGAGACCGGTAACGAAGGCATATACATCACGCTGGAAGAATCTAAGGAGCAGATATTAGCCGAAGCTAAAAGTATGGGCTGGGAGGACATTGAGTCGTATATCGAGCAGGGCTCCCTTGTTTTTCTGGAGGCGGCCGGCAAAGACCTTGCGGATTTCATAAAGGAAGAGCTGCCCCAATTCGTCGAGGACTGGGAAGGCTCAAACGCGCGCATCGTGATAGATCCGCTGACGCCAGTGATATGGGCGTTTGAGGATAAATACGATCAGAGGATGCTTATTTCCCAGCTATTCAAGGAGACTAAAAGAGTCGGCACAGTACTTAGCACGATCGAGGAGCACGGGAACGCCGGGGAGATGGCAAGCGGCATGGCCGGAGGCGAGACAGTCATACCGATGTATCTCGCAGACACTATCGTCCGCATTTATTTCGCCGGGCTGGGATCCATGGGTAACCGCATGCTCAATATCATAAAATCAAGGCAATCATGGCATAGCGATCTTTCTTACCCTTACAGGTTCGTGCTGGGCATAGGGATCGTCATAGACACAAGCGAGATGGAACCCAAGAGAATAAAGAAGCTCACTCCGGAAATGAAGCTGCAGATCAACGAGAGAGTGGCCAGCCTGCCAAAGCGCGACGCAGAGCAGATCAAGACGATCGTCAGATACATGGAGCGCGCGGACCTTGGCGACATGGCGCCCGAACGGATAATCGACATGCTCATTGAGGATTACCAAAACTCCGCCCAGGGAACGATGGAAGGCACCGTTGGGCCAATGTAAATATGTCCGGCAATAAAATGACCCGCCGCGGCAGCGATCGGAGGAGTGAATGCTGAAACAAAAACATATGTCGTGCCGTAAGTGCGATAGCGATAAGATCAAAATAGTGTTTTTCGAGACGGAAGGAAAGAAGTTCGCCGTATGTGAAGCATGCGGCGCGATACAGAACATAGGCATAAACCTGAAAGAAAGATACAGTAAGTGGAAGGAATACAGGTAAGCCCCTGAGAACCTTCTCCTTACTCCTCTGGATATTTTTTAATTATATGATTTTGGCTCTTCGGTAGCATCTGTCTTGACCGGGTATCAAGGCTTTGTATAGAGGGCCTTATTCCCTTTTTAACTCTTGTTAAGCATGTGTCATCAGGCTCATAAAACATTTTTTATTGTGGCGGGAACATTCATTCTGTTTTTATCGAAATTATATCAAATATTTTCATTTGAATAATCAACAGTTGGTCATAATATTCACCTATAGAAGAAAAGTATATATAATAATAACTTTAACATTATTGTGCCTGTGGAATGAAACCTCCATAAGCTAGTTGTGCTATAAGCAAAGATATCACCAACCGACCAGAGCCGAAGTAAGCATGTTATAACCCCCAACATGGTTGCTAGAAGCGTAATCCCCAAAAACGATAATCCGGCTCTGATATTTCACAAGCCGCAAGGTTTGTGGCAAAAACAGGAACATACCAAACCAACCCGAATGCGAGGGAACTTCTTTTCATACCTCCCATCCCTCGCATCCCTATCATCTTTTATGATATTCGTTGTTTATGTGATCCTTTTTCTCATAAAGCCATCATAGCTAAAGGGATATTATTTCAAGTTTCACCCAAAAACTTTAAATGTAATCAAATGTATTAATGGAAGGTAGCGGGCCTGTGGTCTAGTTGGTTATGACATCGCCTTTACACGGCGGGGATCAGGGGTTCGAATCCCTTCGGGCCCACTAGAGTTTTTTTAAATCTTTATTTCTACAAGAGTACGTTATTGACGTAATTTAAGAATACTGGCTATGTTTTGGCACATGAAAAATGCGTGCATGAGGGCTATAAAAAAATAGGTTGCATAAATCTTCTATGATTACTTCTTCCGGAATAGCAAATAAGCCATAAAAGCCAGCCCCATAAGTAACACGATGCTCGCGATCGGATAGAGATGATCGATACCCCGGCCGGAACCAGAAGAAGGAGTGACCGGCGGTATCGGAGTGAAAACCGGTATAAAATCCCGTATTTGCTCAGGCACCTTTGAAGGGACTGGAGAAGATATAGTTGAAATATGGTCTTGTTTTTCGGATCGGTAATATCCGTTAGCGGACGACATAACGCTCCCCGATGCCTGAGATTTACACGTCCTGAATTTCAGGATATAGCCATGAGCTAAACAGTTGCCGGTCTCGTCTTTTATTTCATCGGATATATGAGCGGTATACTCCGTATCATATTCCAGTTCGCTATAAGGAGAAAATACAAGCATATAGCCACTACATGATAGGTTTCCCGTCACAGCAGTACTATTGTTGGTGTCGGGGTAAATTAAAAACGTCGAGTCACCAGTGCCGGAAAGATCGATAGATTCGCTGAACATGAGCCGGACGATAGCATTAACGGGAACGTCGATCGAATTATTAACGGGATATGTTTCTAACAACGACGGTGATGTCCTGTCAATAGTTATCGAGATCGAATTAGAGGTCTCAACGTTTCCAGCATTATCTATGGAGCGATAGAATATCCTTGTCGTTCCTTCGCTGCTGATATTCAACGTGCCGGATTCGATCCAGGAAATTCCATCAAGACTATACCCGGTAATATTTATGCCCGACAGATCATCAGAGGCGGCCAGTGTGACCTGAACGTCTGAAAGATACCGATCATTGTTACCGGAGGACCCGTTCAGTATGCATATCGTGGAGGGAGGCGTGCGGTCAATATTTATTCCCGTGACGGTGAACGAGTTTGTGTTCCCTGCAATGTCAGAGGCGGTTCCGGTTGCCGACTGAGAAGAGCCTTCGGTTGAGATCAATATGTCAGATGTAATAGTATCTATTCCGGAGATGCTGTCTGAAGCAGTGAACCGAACGACAACGCTTTCATTATGCCAGCCGTTGACATTTGCCTGAGATAACAGTGTCGCGGCTATTTCCGGAAGTGTTTTATCTATCTTGATTGTCTGTGAGCGAGCAGGCTCAATGTTGCCGGCATAATCCATAGAGCCATAATAAAAAGTGGATAATCCCTCATCAGTGATCGTGAAAGGTTCATATGGAGTCAAGTTCAAACCATCAAAACCATATTCTGTCGATTTGACTCCAGATCCATTATCATATGCGTTTAGCAGGATACCAATATCGGATGTATACCAATCATTATTACCTTTTGTTCCGCTTATGGTCGTAGTTGTTACAGGACAGGTATCATCTACAATAATAGATGTGTCATTATAAATGTTTGAGAAGTATGAAAAAGCTTGAATTCGGCTATTAAAAGTATCAGCAACATATACATTATTGATAGAATTTAATACAATATTATATGGTACGTCCAATTGTCCATTTCCATTACCAGGTAATCCAAATTTTGTGATAAAATTGCCATTACAATCAAATATTTGTACACGATTCAAAGAATCGGTAATAAAATTTGAATCATTTTCATCGATTTCTATACAATACATATTTTGTAATTGGCCATCTCCACTTCCAGTAGTACCCCATTTTTTCATAAAAATCCCATTACTATCGAATACCTGAACTCGATTCAATGAATCAATAACAGAAACATAATCGCTATTATTAATTGCTATATCACATGGTGCCTGAAATTTCCCATCAGTAATACCAAAGCTTCCCCATTTCGTAACAAAATTACCATTAGAATCAAAAACCTGTACACGATTATAGAAAATATCTGTTACAAATACAAATCCGCTTGAGTTTATCGCAATCCCATAAGGTGACTCGAACTGGCCATCACCGCTTCCTCTGCTCCCCCAGTTTGTAATGAAGTTACCATTACTATCAAATACTTGAACTCTATAGTTTTTTGAATCTACGACATATACAAACCCGCTGGCATTTATGGCAATGCCTAAAGGATACATGAACTGACCATTATTACTGCCACACCCGCCCCACTTTGTCACAAAAACTCCATCTGGAGCAAATACCTGCACCCTATGGTTCTCTGTCTCGGCCACATTATTGCTGTACTCGGTCACATATACATATCCGCTATCGTTAATCGCAATCCCGTAGGGACGGGCAAACTGGCCATCTGAGCTGCCATAGCAGCCCCATTTGAACATGTATTCATAGCCGTCTATCGAGGCGTTTACCCGTACAGTGTAATTACCCTCGGGAACCAGTGTGTTTGAATCATCCCTTCCATCCCACATGACACTAAAAAAGCCGCTTCCCTGGACTCCCTGCCCCATATTTCTGACGACATTATAAAAGGGGCCGAGAATTTCCAGCATGACAGGATGTTCATAAGCTAGATCAAGCGTATAATCGATAGTAGTGCCTGCACCGGATGAGTTAAAGGCTGAAGGCACTGCATGTACGTCTTCTACGCCAGGAGATGCAGCCAGTGATGATTGAACTGCACTGAGAATTAATATGAGTAGTAGATACCAGCAAAGGATACGCCTCATATGTCTATTCTCTCCTGAAGCAAGCATTAAAAGGATGAATTAATTCACGATAAATAAAGGCTGGAAAATAATCCCCATACATCAATATAATCACCTTAAAACTTGATTTCAAACATGTGCAATAATAGATGAAAGTTTGAATATTTATACTTAATATCACAAAAATGTAAATAATTAATTAAAAGTATGTCATGGCAATATGCTTACATACCAGGGTTGCCGCGGAAAGTTCACAGCTTACCGTATAGCATGGATCACTTTTTTCTGAACAGGAACATGTAAGCGGTACAGGCAAGTACGACCATGCGGACCCCTAACAGATCATATAAATATCAATTTCCTGTGATGACGCTGACGTCGAAGTCCCTGCCGGGGAAGGGAGGGCGATGATAATAGACTGGGCATTTTGGAAGGTGACGATGTCGGGGTCAAAGCCTGACCGGGGGTAACAGTAGGCGTTATTGTTCGAGAACGTAACCATAAAAGAAAGCTGATGTGACAGCATGATAGTTCAATATTTCACCGGGATACGAAAGACACCTGCCATTGATATTAATGCCCAATATAATTGCTGTTTAGCATTCGATGGACCGGTCATGATGCCCTTGATCCGGGACAGCAAAGAGAGCTCAAATAAAAAGAAGTAATATTTGTCCAAAATTCACTTACCGCACTTGAGCCCCACTGATTCCGCGATGTTTTTCGCAGCCTCTTCCTTGCTCATGTTCGCGGCCTTTGCCGCTTTCTCGAGTTCGTCGATAGTGATGTGGGCGGGGTTCCCGTGCTTATCGTGAGGTTTATTACATCCGCAGCTTATACACATGTTTTTAACACCGTTCAAATCAAAAGATATGCGGGTTAATAAAATATTGTAATGATTTTATCATCATAACGGAGCGAGCATTTATCGGCCTTCACCGCATGAACTTTTATAATTTAAAGACAAAATAGTACCTGGAAGTAATCTCATGGTGATCGAGGATATTACTGCTATAGCCTGGTCTCTCCTGAACAATATCTGGATACTGCTTATTATCGTCCTTTTTGTCATACCCATAATTCAGAGAAATCTTACGAACGCGGCGAGAAGAAGAATGCTATCGAAAATATCGCGTGAAAGAGGCTCGAGAGTGATAACCCTCATACACAGGCAGGAAGTGATCGCGCTCCTGGGAATACCGCTTACACGGTATATTGACATCGATGACAGCGAGGAAGTTTTGAGAGCTATCCGTACCACACCTGACGACAGGCCGATCGACCTTATCCTTCATACTCCCGGAGGCGTTGCCCTCGCAGCTACTCAGATCGCTCTCGCACTAAGGGAACACCCTGCGAAAAAGACTGTCATAGTACCCCATTTCGCCATGAGCGGCGGAACACTGATATCCATGGCGGCCGATGAGATATTAATGGACCCGCATGCTGTGCTCGGACCAGTCGATCCCCAGATAACTGATAAGAACGGCGCTTATTCTGCGTCCGGGCTGCTCAAGGTGATGGAGAAAAAGCCGATAGAGAGGATAGGCGATAAGACGGTCATGCTGGCGGAAGAAGCTAAAAAAGCCCAGAACCAGATGAAAATCCTTATAACAAAACTGCTCCGGGGTAAATGCGGCGAGGGAAACACGGATAAGATCGTTGACGAGCTTGTAATGGGAAAATATACACACGACTATCCCCTGTTCCCGGACGATGTAAAAGCTTTGATGGGCGACTGCGTAAAGATCGGCATACCCGATAGCGTATATGACCTCATGCATTTCTATAAGATGGAGATGAGCAGCAGAAGGCCCGGTGTGGAATATATCCCCACCGCCGGACATCCGGAAGATGAAAAACAAAAATGATTTTTACCGACCAATTATTTTTTCAGTTCATTGACCGTCTTTTTCCTCTAAGGTATCTTCCCTTTTTTATAACTTAAATGAGTCTTTATGTAAAGCACTATAGACAAATTGTAAATCATACTTTCCAAAATGTAAAGTTTTATATACAAAAAGTAAAGTATATTTTACATGTAATAACATGAGTTTATGGTGAACGTATGTATGTGAACAGAAGAAAAGACGCAGAAAGCGAAAGAGTGAGGAGAAAGTACCTGCTGACCTTATCGGCAAGAAATGGTTTCGTCGCCGACGTATTATTGATGGCAGCGATAATGCTGATGATCAATATTGCAGGGTCTGGCATAAAAGCTTCCGACTTGCTGAACATACTCTTCTCCATCGGGTTTGCGACATTAGTGCTATCCTATTACTATTACAAGAAAAAGCTGGTATAGACCATGAAAAACAGAGTGAAGGAGCTAAGGGCTAAATTCGATATGACGCAGGAAGATCTTGCTTCAAAGGTGGGAGTATCGAGGCAGACAATAAACGCGATCGAGAAAGGGAAGTACGACCCTTCGCTTTCCCTTGCCTTCAAGCTGGCAAAGTGCTTCGAATGTAAGATAGAGGACATATTTGAAATGGAGGTTCAATGACATGTTTAAAACTGAAGAATCAAGAATATCGATCATAATATTATTGACGTTCGCGCTTTTGCTGCTGACGGGCATTTACCCGCAGTACGTGCTATACACTACCGTTGCATTCTTAATAGTCATAGCGGCCTTAACGGTGTATCAGAAAATCGTGAAGAAAAGGGTAATGAAATATGAGCAGTATGACGAGCGCACTGAAAGATGCTCATTGCTGGCCACTAGAAACGGCTTCTTAGTCGCAATAGTCATGATGGCTTTATCGGCCGTGCTGATCAAGCTCGGCTCTACGATGGATATGTTCGATATGCTCCAGATGATATGGGGGCTGAGCATAGGCACATATATGCTGTCATACCTGTATTACAAAAAAATGGATTAAAAAGTAGTGATTCCAAAGATGCTTCCAATTAAAATGGAGGATGATCAGGACCTGATCATGATGAGAAGCATCTTAAATCTCTTTATTGCGTTCAAAGCATGCGGGACGTTCGCCGGCATGATGATCATCTCGCCTTTTTTAAGATGGTTCGGCTTACCGCCAAGTATGATCTCTGCCTCGCCGTCCACGATGACCACCATGGCATTGAACGGCGCGGTATGCTCGCTCAATCCCTGGCCTTCGTCAAAAGCGAATAATGTCACGGTGCCTGTCGGCTTCCTGATGACTTCCCTGCTGACCACGGAGCCGTCCTGGTAGCTGATAAGCCCGTCCAGGTCTGATACCTTACCGATTAGCTCTTCGTTCCCCATTATTTTCCTCCTGATGATAATAATTACTAATTGGTTTAAGAATATAAAGCATGGCATTGCATCATTATGGCCAATGCCGGATAATATATGATCGAAAAAGTATCGTTAAGTCGGGCATGGGAAAGAGATGATGCAGAAAAATATAAAAAAATAAAAAAGAAATGCCCCGGTCAATAACCGGGCTCCAGGCTTTCTCCCTTTTTATAGTAAGGAAGGTACACAAGTTTCCTGGACACGACCTTAAGGTCATAGTCGAGCGACTGTAATACTCCCGGCTTTTCGGCCTCTATGGTTATGAATAAAAAGTCGGCCATATCGTCGGTCATGTCGATAGTTATCGTGCATGGCATGCGCTTTATGCCTCTGTCCATATTAGCACGGGCATAGTTTGGCGGGTCAAGTGTCAGCTTTTTTGCGATCTCCTTGTACCTTACGGGATCCGTCTCGAACGCAGGCAGCATCATGTCGATGCTTCCCGACGGGGAATCCCCCTTCAGGAAACCCACGAATCTCGACACGCTGCCTCCTTCTACGCGGGAATGCCTTACGTTAAAATTAACGCCCAGCTTCCAGAAAGGAAGGTACACCTTTTCACCGTCCATCTGCCGCCTGAACTCTCCTGCCTCGTACTCGACTATCGCCACGACCCCGTCGCGGGCCTGCATAGTGCCGCACCTGTCGCATAAAAATACAGTGTCCTTATCTTTGGTGTGCATCGGCGTGTTGCAGCCGGGGCAGACCACCGGAACGATCTTTGTCACTGGCATTACCTCCTTACCTTTATCTTTAGCATATCGGCCATTGCCTCGTTCCCGACGCCGCTGCCGCCGTTCCTGAAACCGAACTGGTATCCGCCCTTAACGTCGCCGGTGGTCATTTCCGAGCCGTGCCTGAAGAACATGAAAGCCCCGCCTGCGACCGACAGGCAGAATAGGATCACGAGTATGCCGAGACCTGACGAATCGTCCTGCACGTTCAAAAGAATACCCAGGCCAAGGCTTGTGCCGAACCCTCCTGCCGCCATACCCAGCGTCATAGCCACGCTTCGCCACATCGCATCTCCCGGAGCCCTTCCTGAAAGGACGCCGCCGGTGATACCGTCAACGGTCGCGAAGTACATACGCCCCGAATACTTGTACCTTACCATCCAGACAGGATAATAGATCAGCTCCATCTCTCCCGGGAATACATGGACTTTCGAGAACGTGATATGCGGGACTCCTGCGCTGTTAACTGCCGTCCGCCTTATCGACTCTACGGCCATTGCCTTTGAGTCGGACGGGGACGTCGTGACTTCAAATGTCGGTATGCTGCCTTCGTCATGGAGGACTGCTTTTCCGGCAAGATTTTTCAGGTGCTCTATGCCGATATCTCCAGCGTCGCACGCTACCTGGTTCCAGTTAAAGTCGCGCATCACCATCTTTTCCATCGGTATGCGTTCCGTGCGAGAATTCTTACCGTCGCCGCGAGTCTCTTCTCTCCAGCCGCAGACCCAGCCTGCCGCCCTTGCCGAGCACTTCCAGAATGGCACGTATATCGGATAACACTCAGTTATCTCAGCCTTCCGGGGGAGGTCCCTTGCCTTGAATCCTCCCTTCATCCACTTTTTAGCGGACGCTATCGCTTTGTCACGGTCAAGGTTGTTCGTGAACATGATCTTGCTTACGCCGCCGTCGCCTTCAACTGCAAGAAGCGATGAGCAGTAAGGGCATGATGTCGTACGGGACCCTTCCTCGATAGATAACGCTCCGCCGCAGGAAGGACAGTTCATGGATATCGATATTTCCATTTTAGAACCTCCTCACTATAGTGTATGCAGCGATGAATACCACAGGTATGGTCACCAGCGCAAGAGCGCCTCCGCATGCGAATCCCACAGGCCATAACAACACGCCTATCAGCCCCTCTATAAGGAACGCTATGAACGCGATAGCCGCGATTATAAAGTATGGCGCAGCCTTTCTCGTAGGGTAGTCTGTAGAGAATACCTCCCCGGAAGAGCCGTCTATGACCGCATCATACTTCCTGCCTTTATACTCATATTGTATCGTCCAGAGCGGGAAGAACACAAGGGCCTGCTCTTTAGCGGTGCCGGGCAGCTGCGGCAGATATGCCGCCATATCGATATCCGGCTTTAAAAGCTCGATGCCGCCGGCATCATAATTCTGGTCGAATATCTTGATGTCGCCTGCGGGCACCTTAAGGCTGTGAAGGCCCGGCAAGGTCGTGGACCTGGCCGGCTCGACCTGCACTTTTTCCTTGCCATCGACGTCCCTCTTAAAAAGGTAGACGGGGAAATACTGCTGCTTGAAGCTTATAATGCGGGCTGTGGCCTCAAGGTCTCTTGCCATAAGCGACCCGGCGGTCCATCTTTTAAATATACCCTGCGCGTTGGCCTGATCTATGAAATATGGCATTATATAGAAAAAGCCGGCTCCGCTCTTATCTATGAATATTTGCGTATCGCAGTATTTACATTTCGCGAACTTATCGCCCGAGTCGAAGGCTATCGGTGCACCGCATTTAGTACACTTTATTTCGGCCATACGTTCATCCTACCGGGCTTCCGCATTCGGGGCAGAACTTGCTCCCTGCTGCCAGCTTCGCATTGCATTTCGGACACGTACTCTCGCCTAATCTTTCGCCGCAATTTGCACAGAACTTAGCTCCCGGTGCTACGCCTGCGCCGCACTTCGGGCAGGCAGCCTGCTCCTGTTTGGTGCCGCAGGCCGGACAGAACTTGCTGCCCTGCGGTACGGCGGTGCCGCACTTAACGCATGGCACGCCGGAAGGCGCCGGCGCTGGTGCCGGAGCTGCGGCCTGAGCCGGTTGCTGTCCCGCCTGCCTCATCTGGTCGACCATCATATATCCCATGCCGAAGCCTGCGCCCACGCCTACTCCTGCGCCTGCCGCCCCTCCGGAAGGATTGACAGCGGCCTCGCGCATCGCCTGGCCGGTCTGGTACTGCATGTAGTTGGTGCCGAGAATGGACATCGAGGACCGCGCGTCGACGGCCTTCTGGACCTCTTCCGGCATCGTGATATAAAGACCCGATACCTTTTCGATCGATATGCCATACTGCTCATAATGGGACTTCGACCTCTCCAGGAATACCTGCTCGATATTCGTGAGGTTTGACGCAAGGTCTGCGACGCCAATACCCTTGTTCTTCAGGTCGCCTATCACGTCATAGAGCAGCATCACTATCTGCTCTTTTAGGCGTTCCTCGACTTCCATGGCCGTCTGGCAATTTAAAGTGCCCACGAACTGGTTTATGAAGTTCATCGGGATCGATACCTTGTACCTGAACTCTCCGAACACGCGGAGATTGACTATCCCGAACTCGTTATCCCTGAACACGTAAGGCTGCTTGCTGCCGAACTTGCCGTCGAATACCCTCTTCTGTATGTAAAAGACCTCGGCCGGCTGCTTTATACCGCCAATGGCTTTCAAGACCGCCCCTATTATGGGAGCGTCCAGGGAAGTCAGCGCATACCTGTCCGGCCGGTCTATGTATGCGAGAGCTTTGCCGTCCCTGTAGAATACGGCCATCTCATCTTCCCTTACCACGACCTGGTCAAAAAATTTTATATTGCGGGGAGCTTTCCACATCACGTTGTTGCGCTTCTCGTTATCTTCCCACGTGAGTGTCGTCGACCCGATAAAACTGTCTCTATTGCCGAAAAGTCCCATTTTTAAGCCTCCGTGTTAGTGATCAGTATCATTCTCTTCCTAAAAGTCTCCCGGAACTCGTTCAGCTTCGTATCGACATTAGCGATACCCGCCTTAATTCCCGCGGAGTCGCCCGAATCCACTACGGACTTCAGTTTCAATACTTCATTCTCGATCTCCACGATCGTAGAGACCTGGGCGTAGTCATATTCGTATAGTTTATTTATCTCATCCTCTTTGACCTGGATCTTAGCCGATATGCCCGAATATCCCTGCTCGGCATGCCTTACTTCGCCTTCGGTCGCTTTAAATTTATTTATCAGCGCACCCAGGCGGTCAAGATGCTCCAGCGACATGCTGTCAACGAGCACAGCCCTGCAGCCCTCAAGCCCTTTTCTGGCCCCCGCGATACGGTCCGCCATCTGCATCCTGAGCATATTATCCGCAGCTCTAAGATCTTCTCTGGCGCGGTACCCGCTGAACCCGGGGATAATGCTCTGGATCTTTGATATCAGACCCCTGTCCTCAACGACTTTTTCCCTCAAGTCTACCATAACATATAACTCCTGAACGAAGTACAATATCGCTTTTATTATTTACCGTGATAACTTTATTGTATATACTCTAAAGGGATATAATCCCGGTGATTAAATACTAGTCGTTATTGTTCATCCATAATCAATGTTTTTAAAACTAATTTACGTTTTATTGTAAATAAATATCGGGATAATATTGCCGGTTTTATTTTTGTCATAATTTATAATGTTAAAACAAAACTTTTATCTATAATGAATAATTGTTATAGAACAAAGGAGAGAATATGACTAAAGATCAGAGTAGTAATGATCCTACCTCTAGCCCGCCAGCATCGCTTTTAGCGAACCCGGCACCACTGGGGCTGATGGGCTTCGGCATGACGACCGTCTTGCTTAACCTGCACAACGCGAACTTCATATCGGCGACCGGCCTTGGAATGATACTGGCCATGGGGATATTCTATGGGGGACTTGCGCAGATAATAGCGGGCGTCATGGAGTTCAAGAAAGGAAACACGTTCGGGACCACTGCATTTACGTCATACGGGCTTTTCTGGATATCGCTCGTCGCGCTACTTGTACTTCCAGCGATAGGATGGGCTGAGCCGGTAGATAAGATCTCGATGGGCGCCTACCTTACTATGTGGGGATTGTTCACTGCATATATGTTCATAGGCACGCTCAAAAAGAACCGGGCGCTCCAGTTCGTTTTCGGGAGCCTGACGTTATTGTTCTTCATGCTCGCGATCGGCGACTTTACCGGGCTGGCATTGGTCAAGACGCTGGCAGGCCTGGAAGGCATAGTTTGCGGCTTATCCGCAATATACCTGGCATGCGCCGAAGTTCTTAACGAGACTTACGGCAGGAAATTATTGCCGATCTAAAACAATTTTTTTCTTTTTTCTGGCATGCTTGACGATAGTCTTATACCGTACCGGCCGCTAAACATCTGCCTATGCCACAATATTCCGGAGAGTAGATGGCCGGTAATGTGACAGGCCCTGTTCGCAGGATAAGAATGGGCTCTCAAATGTGATCCTGTTTAATAACGCTAAAAGACTATCCTTCTTATTTTCATCACTGCAAAGACGATGATCGGGGTCATCGAGATCACCAGCCATAAGAAAGCAGTAGATAACGACGTGCCCTCGGCAAAAAATCCGACTATGGGGAACACTACCATTATGGACATACTCGATAGCTGACCCTTAAATGCGAGCACGGTAGCCCTATTTTTTGAAGGTACCCTCGAGTTGATCAGTTCGCTCAGTATCGGCCAGAACGCTACCACAAAGATAGTGGCAATATACAATAAAACGACGCTGAATATGTTGTTAAGCAGGGCATAGATAATATAGGATATGAAAATAACGGCAGGGATAAGCACGAGCACGTTCTTTGTGCCGAACTTTTCCAGCAGGTATGCAAACTTTGCGCCCCCCGCGGCGAACAGCGAGTCTACGCTGAGGATGAGCCCGATAAGGTAAATGGGCACGGACATGGCCTCAAAATATTTTTGGCTATACATGTATATGGTGGCATCCACGATGGTAATTGCGGCAGATATGACAAGTAAGTATATAATAACAGGGTCCTTTTTGACGAGTTCGATAGACTTCGAAAATAGCCCGGTCACGTTCAGTCGTTCCCCCGGAGTATCGTTTTCCGATACGCCCCTGGTCTCGATGAAAAAGAACGCTGACGCCAATGCCAGTACCAGTATGACTATGGAAGCATAGTAAACGTACTCGAATGACGTGCTGGCGATAAACCCGCCCATGGCAATGCCGGCAGCCGTCGCCACGAACGATAACGCAAGGATGGTGCCGTAAACCTTTTTATAGTCTATCTCCTTTTTTGTGATCTTACATGTGTCATATGTTATCGACTCGGAGGCGTTGTTATACAGTATCAGTGACATCGCGCTCAGCGCGAAGCTTGCCGCGAAGCCGATAAAATCATATGAGAGCAGTATGATTATAAAGCTCAGTATTTTCATCACGGCGCTTAAAATAAGGCTCACTTTCCTGCCCAGTATGTCCGAGATGGCCCCTGCGGGGATACCGAACAGTAAAGAGGAAAGCTGGAAGACCGACTCAATAAGACCGATCTCTATTAGGCTCATTCCCCTGAAGCTTAAGAACAATACCCAGATACCTCGGTCCAGCATCATGTTCATGAGCATAGAATAAAGATAGTTGAGCTTGATGTTCCGGGTGATCTTTTCCTGTATAGCCATCTCTGTCATAGGAAGAGCCTGAGACTTAAGAAGAGACGCTGAGATATATATGTTTGCCGCACTTCCATAAAAAAGAAAAACGGGATCTTTACGGCAACACTACGGACATATTTATAAATTCAAGGTTCTTTCAGTGTGACCTTATCACTTTTTTTGCTCGCGAGGAGCTGGACTTTGCGCCCGTTCGTAAGGACTATGTCCCATACTTCGTTTGTGTGGTCATTCGAGCTAAGCACAACTGACTTACAATCAAGTCCCTGAGACGCCATGATGGACTTTACCTGGGCTTCTCCGCCCTTGTATTTACCCACCGTCACAGTCTTATTGATCTTTCCACTCATGCTATCACTTCTTTTAATATATGATCGCTGCTGACACTTCGCGTTCATCCGTGCCGCCCTGACGATCGAGCATCATACGCACGCTCCACGGATTTATAAGTATCGCTTCTCATGGCGTTTTTAGCGCTAAAAAAGCATAATATTAAAGTATTCATTCACGGAAGTAAAATGCTCACAGTATTACCAGCATACGTAGATATATCATCTTTACTCGTAAAAACAGGCGCAAATATTAAGTAAATAATGCCCTGATAAAAGTTATAAATATTTATTAAATATTTTAAAAATCAATAATGTACAAATAAGCACATATATGTATTATTTGGTAAGATAATGATGATAAATAAAAATAAATCCAAATTTACCCATTATAATATTAACTAAAAAGTAAATTCGCAAGAAATTAAAATTAGCATAAAATGATATTTATAAAGTTAAAATGGATATTAATTAATCGCTATTTCTGAAAAACAGTTAATTAAAGATAGGCGAAATTGAAATAAAAGGTTACTATAAATGCCTTTATGGTTTTATGCTTAAATATCATTTTTATTAACGATCAAACGCTTGCAAAAGTTTTATATTTTTTTAACCCTTACTCAACTTAATACAAGAAAAATTACTTGTTATGCTTTGCTATGTCATGCTATACCATATCAGGTACGGCGGTTACATAGGTGTAAATAGGAGGGTAATAAAGAAATGAAGAACAGCATAAAAGCATCCGTGCTTATAATAATGTTACTTGCAGCATGCGTATTCTTAAGCGGCTGCACGACGGAGACGCCGACGGCCACCCCGACGGCAGAACCGACGGCAACGGCAGAACCGGCAGGATTTACGACTTTGATCCCGGGAGTGCTCTCGGTCGCGACTGAGGCCCACTACCCGCCCTTCGAGAACATTAACACAACAACTAATGACTTCGAAGGATTCGACATTGACCTCATGAACGAGATAGCCAAGGAACTTGGCCTCGAGGTCCAGTACACTGACCATGCGTTCGACACCATAATCACCGCGGTCCAGGCAAAGAAGTTCGACTGCGCCATATCTGCATTCACCATCACCGGCGAGAGGCAGAAGATGATCGACTTCACCGACTGGTACTATGAGTCGAAGGGACAGGTCATCAGCGTAAAGGCTGACGACGACAGCATAAAGACCGCAGAGGACTTAGTCGGCAAGAAGGTCGCTGTCCAGCTCGGAACTGTCGGAGAAATGGTCACCAGGAACATCACTGGAATAAACCAGGGTGACATACAGTCCTACGCAAGCATGGGCGAGGCATTCATGGCCTTGAAGAAGGGAGAGGTAGTAGCCGTTATCGGTGACCACCCGGTATCTTACCCGTACATCAAGAAATACCCAGGCGACTACAAGTTCGTAGACACCCCGATGTCAGAGGTCGAGTACTTCGGCATTGTCGTCAATAAGGACAACCCGGGACTCACAGCAGCCATCAATGATGCCATTGCCAAGATCAAGGCCGATGGCAGATACGATGTAATGTACGACAAGTGGTTCGCACAGTAAATTAAGGGACATATGTCCCTTTTTCTTTTATTTTAAAACGGATAATATAATCATGATAATATTTCACTCTTATCGCTTAAATATCAATAAAAAAAGCTTTTATCAGAAAAACATATATAGAGTAACTTTAATTGTCGAGAGGGAAGGGATAAGACAATAGATAGGTGCGGTGGTTGAATGAACAAAAAACATAGAGGTTTGCGAGCGTTAAGCATAATTCTGTTACTACTGATCATAAGCCCCTTGTTAATGGGCGCGGCTTTTGGCCAATCGGGCACCTTGACCGTGAAGGTCAAGAACGATATGTTAAAGCCGATCGAAAATGCGAACATATACATCGATGGCTCTTTTGCCGGAACGACCAACGAGATCGGCGAGCTTATTATCAAGAACTTTCCATCCGGAAGCCATAATGTCACCGCAACCAAAGAAGGATTTGAAAATAAGACTTTTACGAGAGATCTTGTCTCAGGCACCCTGATCAATTTTGAGCTAAAACTTGCCAAGGATGGCTCTAGCGCCGATGCCGTCACTTTCGAAGTCCTTGAGGATAAAGTATCCAGAAGCAAGATCGCAGAAGCGGCAGTATACGTAGACGGCACATACACAGGAAAGACCAACAGGCATGAAGGCAAGTTCTCGACAGTCCTGTCAGCCGGCGAACATGAGATCAGGATATCTAAGGAAGGCCTCGAGGATAATGTCTCGATAATTGATATCGTACCGGGAACAACTTACACGTTCCTGATGAAACCCGGAGGAAAGACTTTTTCAATATTTGATACGGAACTCCTGTTAAAGTCCCTTCAAAAATTAATATGGCTCGGGGCCGTGACGACTATCAAGCTATCCGTAATGGCATACGGATTGGGCATCGTGATCGGACTATTCATGGGAATAGGCAGGACTTCCAAGAATAAGCTCATAAGGCTGGCCTCATCAATATATGTTGAGGGAGTCAGGGGAATACCCATCCTGCTTCAGCTATTTATCGTATATTTTGGTATCCCGTTCCTCGTACAGGACATCACGGGCGGAAATTTCAACATTGACGCGTTCACATCGTGCATGGTAGCGCTATCCATCAACGCGGGCGCTTATATCGCCGAGATATTCAAGGCAGGCATAGAAGCGATCCATAAGGGACAGATGGAAGCGGCCAGGTCCATCGGTATGACATACAACCAGTCGATGAGATATATCATACTACCCCAGGCATTCAAGATCGTTCTCCCGGCACTCGGTAATGAGTTCATCGCCTTGATCAAGGATTCGTCGATAGGTATGGTCATCGCGGTCAACGAGATCACATGGTGGTCAAAGACCCTGGGAGCGGAAGCGTTCAACACGTTTACCCCGCTGATGGGAGCAGGCATAGTCTACCTGTGCATCACGATACCGCTGGGTAAGCTTGTCCAGTACCTCGAAAAGAGGGGCAATATAAGCTCCGGAAAAGAAGGTACGGCGGCCAATAAAAAGAAGCGTAAAGAGAGAGGTAAGCCGGAGGCTACGATATGAGCGAGATAATGGTATCCATTAGAGACCTCCACAAGACATTCGGTGAACTGGAAGTGCTCAAGGGCATAAACGCGGAGATCAAGAAAGGAGAGGTCATCGTAGTGCTTGGCCCGAGCGGCTCGGGCAAAAGCACGATGCTCAGATGCATTAACCTGCTGGAAGAACCCACTAAGGGGCAGATATTCATAGGCGATATGGAAATAACCAGTAAAAAGACCGACATCAACAAGATGAGACAGCGCGTAGGCATGGTGTTCCAGCAGTTCAACCTTTTCCCGCACCTTACTGCACTGCAGAACGTCACGCTCGGCCCCTTAAAGGTACAGAAAAAGTCCAAAGAAGAAGCTAATAAGCTGGGCCTGGAACTCTTGAAAAAGGTCGGCCTTCAGGAAAAAGCGAATAACTTCCCGATACAGCTTTCCGGCGGACAGCAGCAGCGTGTCGCCATAGCCAGGGCGCTTGCGATGAAACCTGAGGTCATGTTATTCGACGAGGTCACATCGGCACTGGACCCCGAACTTGTCAAAGAGGTTCTTGACGTGATGAAGACTCTGGCCATGGAAGGCATGACCATGATAGTCGTCACGCACGAGATGGGCTTTGCCCGCGAAGTCGGCGACCGCATCATATTCATGGACGGCGGCTTCATAGTCGAAGAAAACACTCCCGACAGGTTCTTCACGAACCCGCAGCATGACAGGACAAAGAAGTTCCTGAACATGATAAGCTAAGGGTTCAAATATCCTTTTTTTATTTTTAAGTCTTTTACTGGGTGCTCTGTTATTTAGAGTTATAAATCCTGTTCTAAAGTCTATTATGAGTGTACAAATCAGTTTACCACAAAGGTAACCAGGGGCACTGGCTTTCACCACGAAATCTTTGATGAGCGGGGTCTTGCTCAGGTTTTAAGAATGAAAAATGTGTCTTACTAAATTGTCTTTGAGATGAAGTTTTTATGGTTGTGCCTGTCGGATGGCAGGTATACACGTAACCTCACAAAAACACGGAAACACAAAAATTTTTTATATGATTTTTTAAGGGCACAAAAAGCACTAAGAATTTACTCACTAAACCACAAAGGGCTCAAGTATCACCGTCAACGCTCTAACACCTCTAACGCTCGGCTCAACGCACTAACCTCTCAAAGTCACCAACGCTAAAACAAGACCCGAACATTCTCCAAACCACAAAAGTTTAATATCCCGGTTTGTGTTCCCCTTGACCTATAGCAGGGATATATTTGTCGTGTAAGCGTCAACCGTGCGGTTAAAATTTAGTGTTTTTGGAGAATGTTCGGGTCTTGTTTTAGCGTTAGTGACTTAGAGAGGTTAGTGCGTTGAGCCGTGCATTAGAGACTTTAGTGCGTTGACGGTGATACTGGAGCATTTGTGATTTGGTGAGTGAACCTTTGGGTTTTCGTGACCTTAAATTCTAAAAAAAAATTTGTGGTTCTGTGTTTCTGTGAGGTTACGTGTCTACCTGCCATCCGATAGGCATAACTGCAGAACATCGATCCCATAATAGATGTTACATGCAAGTCTTTACAGAGACCATCAAAAAGTCTTTCATGGGAGCGCACACAAAGTCGAAAAAGGACCACCAGTTCCCACCTCGAAGGGCGCTAAGGGATCAAGGGTACACAAAGGACTTTTTCAGAAGGTTATCATATACTTATAAAATTTGTGTACCCTTGATCCCTTAGCGCCCTTCGTGGTGGAAACTGGTGTACCCTTGAGCCCGTTGAGCGCTTCGTGGTAAAAAATAGTGGTCCGTAGAGCCCTTTGTGATGAAATTTATTTTACTTATTCATAAATTTGGGAACTTAGAATAGTTAAATATTAACTGTCGAAGTCAGATTAGACAGTTTTAGCACGCCAAATAAATGCTTGGTATTTAACCATATTACCTGCATACGGTGATTTTATATAGTCGCAAATCCATTAGCTTTACGTTATTGTATTTTTCATCCAAAATATTTCGTCATTTGTCGAAGTCGACTACTAAAAAATTTATATACGTGGATTGCATTCTAAGGGCTGATGCAGAACGACATTGTCGACCTGAGGGCAAAACTGGCCGAGAAAATGGCCGGTGAGATCACGCTGTCGCAAAACCCCGGCGATACCATTAAGAAGTGGAGGAAGAACTTCGAGGTCTCCCAGATAGACCTGGCGAACTCCATTGAAGTATCGCCATCGGTCATTAGCGACTATGAGAGCGGAAGAAGAAAGTCCCCTGGTACGGCAATTATCAGCAAGATCGTTGAAGCTCTGCTCGACCTCGACGAGAAGGCAGGCTCTCACAAGATAAGGGCCTACGAGACTATGCTCATCGAGAGATATAACTCAAACGTCATACTCGATATCCACGAGTACCGATCGCCGATACACCTGACCAGGTTCTCGAAGTTGATAAAGGCCGAGCAGGTATCGGGAAAATTCGACCGGTCCATAAACGGATATACGATAGTTGATAGCTTGAACGCTATTTTTCAGATGTCCTCTAACGAGTTTTACAGGCTCTACGGATGGAGCACCGAAAGGGCGCTTATATTCTGTAATGTTTCGACAGGGAGATCGCCGATGGTGGCTCTGAGGGTCACACCACTTAAGCCTGCGGCGGTAGTTCTCCATGGCCTGGAGGCAGAAAAGATAGACCCGGTGGCGAGAAAGATCGCAGATATTGAGTCTTTCCCGCTAATGACCACACAGATGGACATCGATGAAATGATAAACTCGCTTAAGGGAGTAAAAGAATGAAGCTAGGAATCAGTTCTTACGGAGCTTACGTTCCCCAGTACCGCATCAAGGTCGATGAGATCGCGAAGGTATGGGGCGATAACGCAGACGATTACAAGAATGGCCTTATGGTAACAGAAAAGTCCGTACCTGACGTCGATGAGGACGCGGCTACGATAGCAGTTGAGGCTGCAAGGAATGCGATGGCCCGCGGCGCGGACGCGAAGAAGATAGGTGCGATATACGTGGGTTCCGAAAGCCACCCGTATGCGGTTAAGCCTACTGCGACCATCGTGGCCGCAGCGATAGGCGCACCGTCGAGAATGACAGCGGCGGACTTTGAGTTCGCATGTAAGGCAGGCACTGCCGCCGTACAGGCCGGCATGGGTGTTGTCGCCGCAGGGATCGCCGAGACAGCGCTGGCAATAGGCTCGGACGTATCGCAGGGAGCTCCCGGCGACGCGCTGGAGTATACGGCCGCAGCAGGCGGAGCGGCGTTCGTCATAAGCAAGAACGACCTCATAGCTGTAATTAACGACACATGCTCGTTCACTACCGATACGCCGGACTTCTGGAGAAGGGAAGGCGCGGACTACCCGAGACACGGCGGAAGGTTCACCGGAGAGCCGGGTTACTTTAAGCATGTCACATCAGCGGCGAAGATGCTCCTGGAGAAGACAAAGACAAAGCCGACTGATTACACTTATGCAGTATTCCACCAGCCGAACGGAAAGTTCCCGACCAAGGCGGCACAGATGTTAGGATTTACCAAAGAACAGATAAAGCCCGGCCTTACCTGCCCGAAGATGGGTAACACGTACTCCGGCGCGAGCATGGTAGGACTGGCGGCCACGCTGGACATAGCGAAGCCGGGAGACAGGATATTCGTCACCTCGTTCGGTTCGGGTGCGGGCAGCGACTCGTTCGACATAACCGTCACAGAGAGGATCAACGAGGTAAGGGACCTGGCACCAAAGGTGTGGGATTACATCAACAACGCGAAATACATTGACTACGCGACCTACGCCAAGCACAAAGGAAAGATCAACATAGACGGGTAAGAGGAAGAGGTGACAGAAATGAGAGATGTTGCGATCATAGGTGTCGGATGCACCAATTTCGGCGAGATGTGGGACAGGTCATTCAGGGATATAGTCGTAGAGGCAGGAGTTCAGGCCATCGAAGACGCGAACCTGTCAGGTGAAGAGATAGAGGCAATGTACGTGGGCAACATGAGCGCCGGCCAGTTCATCAACCAGGAACATGTCGGCTCGCTCATAGCGGACTTCTCGGGACTCGCGAGCGGATTACATATCCCCGCGACCAGAGTAGAGGCAGCATGCGCATCGGGCGGCCTTGCATTAAGGAACGCAGTGATGGCAGTGGCCTCCGGGTACCATGACATAGTCGTGGCAGCAGGAGTCGAGAAGATGACCGACGTCGAGACAGGCGTCACTGTAGACGCGCTGGCATCGGCGGCCGACCGTGAATGGGAAGGGTTCATGGGAGCCACGTTCCCGGCACTTTACGCGATGGTAGCCAGGCTGCACATGCACAGGTACGGCACTACCCGCGACCAGCTCGCGCAGGTAGCGGTCAAGAACCACCACAACGCGATGGGCAACCCCAGGGCACAGTTCAGGAACGAGATCACCCTTGACACTGTCAAGAACTCCACAATGGTAGCCGATCCGTTCACGCTGTTCGACTGTTCCCCGATCACTGACGGAGCGGCCTCGGTAATAGTCGCGCCGGCAGAAATGGCGAAGGAATACACCGACTGCCCGGTATATGTCATAGGTACAGGCCAGGCAACTGACACGATATCGCTCCACAACAGGGTAGACCTGTGTACTTTCGGCGCATCAGTGGCTGCCGGAAAGAGAGCATACGAGATGGCTGGCGTCACGCCGCAGGACATTGACCTCGTAGAGGTTCATGACTGCTTCACTATTGCTGAGATACTGGCGATCGAGGACCTCGGGTTCTTCAAGAAGGGACAGGGCGGACCTGCGACCCTCGCGGGAGAGACAGCCATCGGCGGCAAGATACCCGTAAACACGTCGGGAGGCTTAAAGGCCTGCGGACATCCCGTAGGAGCTACCGGCATAAAGCAGGCCGTAGAGTGCGTCGAGCAGCTCAGAGGCCAGGCAGGAAAGAGACAGGTAGATGGCGCGGAGATCGCGATGACCCACAACGTGGGCGGCACCGGCGGCACTGCAGTATGCCATATATTCTCGAAAAGCAGGAGGATGAAGTAAATGAGCGTTCCAAGATTCTGGAGAGAGATCCCGGCACGTTATAATCTGATAGGCACAAAGTGCGAGAACTGCGGTAAGTTCTACTTCCCGCCAAGGCGCCTTTGCCCGGAGTGCAGAAGGAACAGTAAGATGGTCGAATACCAGTTCAATGGCACCGGCGAAGTCGTGACATACTCCGTAATATACACCCCGGGAGACAGCTGGATCGGAAAGAAGCCATATGTCCTGGCAGTGATCAAGCTTGACGAAGGCCCCCACCTTACTTCGGAAGTAATATGCGAGCCGTCCGAGATCAGCATCGGAATGCGCGTAAAGAAGGTCTTCCGCAGGATAGGCGAAGACGGCGATAAGGGCATGATCCATTACGGTACCAAGTTCATACCGGAATAAGGGTCATACCACCCTTTTTATTTTTTTATAGCACTTTTCTAGCTTTTGGGCCTTTCTCGTGCTTTTTATCGTACAACAATAAAAGATTAAAATATATCCAAAACATTGAAAAGTCGTTTTCAATCTAATACACGCTTCTGCTATTTTTGGAATTTTTCATTATGCCTTTCGGATGGCAGGTAGATATGAATTTCACGAAAACACAAAAACACAAAAAACTTCACAAAAAAGGCCGAAGAACCTCCTAATTAGAATTTGTCATAATTTTTTCTGCTACGACCTCTTTCTCGCCTTTATAGAGCTTTACAGTACCCTTAAGTTTGATATGGTCCCCTGCGCTCATGCCATTAAACAGATAATGATCTTCGCATGAAGAGTACACAAAGACATTAGCGATAATGCTCCCGGACTTTACCGCTAATAACAAGTGCCCTCCGGTATACGTTCTTTCTTTGGATAGGAGGATACCTTCGACCACGACATTATCCCCGACATCAGAGTCCGGACCATATGTTTGATACGTCTCATGGCCCATTAGAAAGAACATGGAGACAATAGCGAATAACGCGCACGATAATATTGCTATGGTAGCGATCTCTCCCTTTTGCAAGCGCATGAGCATTAATTGTCCTGTTAGTAGATAATTGTTTTCATTAAATTGTAAATAAAGTAACTGATCAATAGCTCAACGAATTTTCCAAAGACCTCATATACAAATAATATAAAGTAATTAATATGCCCTTGCAGGTCATGGCCTATAATATCGATGAAGCTATTTACATACCGCTTCAGGATCTTGATAAATATCCGGACCATGTTAAATGGATAAGCCTTAGTTCGCCTGCAGAGGACGAGATCAATTCGATAGCTTCATTACTTGACCTTCACCCGCTTGTCATTGAGGACATGATGCAGGGCGAGGAGCTTCCGAAGGTCAACGAATATCCAAAATACACTTTTATCATCACCGACATCCTGGAGTTTAAAGAGGATGAGCTGATCGCGAATAAGCTCTATATGGTGCTGGGTAAAGACTTCCTGATGACACTGACGGAGGATATCGATACCATCAGGTTCGTGCAGAACCTGGTCGTCAGCAAAGCCCGGAACATCATAGAGCAGGGACCGGACTTCTTAGCGTACACATTTTTGGATCGCGGCGTCGACAAATTCTACCCGGTACTTGACGAGATCGAGGACATAGTGATGGAAGTCGAGGATCTTGTCATAGAGCAGCCGGATAAATGGATCCTTAACGTCATGACGGACGTAAGGCGCGATCTTTTGATAGTAAGGAAATCCGCGTGGCTCATCAGAGAAGTGATATCGTCGCTCATGCGAGGCTCATCGCCGTTCATTACGCCCAGGACTGTGATCTATCTCAGGGATGTCTATGATCACATAATACAGACGATGGAGCTTGTGGAGACATACAGGGACATTCTGGTATCCTCAAGGGACACATACATGTCCTCGGTTTCCAACTCGCTTAACGAGGTCATGAAACAGCTCACTATAATTGCGACCATAATGCTCCCGTTATCGTTCATAGCGAGCGTCTACGGCATGAACTTTAAATTCATGCCTGAGCTGGAATGGGAATATGGATACTTCGCAGTGCTGGGCTTCATGATACTGTTGACGGCCATAATGATCGCGTACTTCAGGAAAAAGAAATGGATTTGAAGATCATTTAGTTTCTTCGGAAAAATCATAGTCGAAGTCGGTGATCCTTTTACGGTCCCTTATTGTGATGTAGAAGTTCATCTTATACAGGATCGTGAACGCGAACACGAAGGCCTGTATCAACGCCTGAAAGATCCCGACGGAGATCATTGCAGGGATCCCGATCGCAATGTCTATATTGCCCATATAAGTGGCGTTCATATAAGATGTGTTTGTCATGTAGGTCTCGTTTGTCATAAACTCTGCAGTCATTCCCATCAGCAACGGGAACTGGACAAGCAGCTTCAGGATCAATATTATTATGAAGAGCGGTAACACCGCAGCGAAGTTACGTTTAACAAAGTTCACGCTCATTGAAAAAGACTTTAGTACCCCGTGGTTTTCCGTAATGATGCACACGTCATAGAACTCTATGAGCATCAGGCCGATGAACATTATCGTCAGGGATACCAGCGCCATCAGCGAAGCCACGAACGCGTCACCGGCTATCCCGGCGCTGAACAACACCAGGAGCAGCGAAGTCGTCAATAGATAATATATGATGAAAGCGACGATGCTCGCCAGTAAATACTTCGGGTAATATTTTTTTATAGACCCCAAAAACGTTGAAAAGCTTGAGGAGCCGCTATTTATATACTCTAATGCGTACCCCATGGAGCCGCTCAGGATTAGCGGCATGATGATTATCGGGAATATCAGGAAAGTATAGCTCCCGGATAACTCCAGAGCGGTACCGCTAAATGACCCGTACGGTAAAAGCCCGGGCAGTGACAGGATACCTACTAGCGCGCCGGCCAGCAGTAACATGGAACAGTTAGCCAGTCCCTTTACGCTTTTCTCTAATATGGAAATGAAGTCACCCATGTTTTATACGCCGAATTTTACTTGTGGTCATAGGATATATAATTAATGGATTACGCAGTATATGCCAAAATTATTGATTTGGACCGATATGATAAAAATATCCAATTTTTTACATATTAATTCATAAGTGTAAATGGCACATTAATTAAATCGAATACCATCAAGCCCTAATAAATGATCAATGGGCAGGCGAACATACGTAAACACTTTATATAATCGAGGCATAATATAAATTAATCATTCGTATTGATACGAATGAAAATAGCTCTATGCAAGGAGTATCTTGATGCTATACAGCTTTAAATGTAAAGTATGCGGCAATGTGACAAAGGCTGCGATAAGGCCTCACTTATGCCCCGGATGTAAAGCCAGAAGAAGCAATCTAGAGAAGATAGAGCGAGAAAACGCCTAAAGGCATTGATGGAGGGAATTTTTACGAAGATAACATCGATAATGGAAAAAACGTTCAAGGGAGAGACAACGGAAGTCGGGCTATACCTCACGATGGCCAGAAAGGCCGAGCTGGAGGGCTATCCGGACATAGCGATGTACCTTAAGAACCTGGCCTGGGAAGAGGCGGGCCATGCATGTGAAGTCCTGACCATTCTCGGAAAGTATGGCGGCATGGAGATCAAGAGCACTAAAGAGAACCTTCAGATGATGCTTGAAGGCGAAAAAATGGCTACACAGGAAAAGCTGGACGCAGCCATGATAGCCAGAGACGAGGGGGTCCCGGACGCAGCCTTGTTCTTCGAGAGCGCCTCGAAAGACGAACACAGGCACAGGTCTGCACTGGAAGGTTTCCTTAAAAAATTGTGAAGCCGTTAGAGTAAAGCGAATAACATTATGGGCGCAACAGTCGGTCTTAAAAGTTATCGGAATATACTTTTAAATAATAGCCCCTGTGCGGCCATAAAATAGTACTGTGAAGGGATCTACCCCTTCACACTTTTAAACTTATTTTCTGTGTTGCCTGCATACCCTGTCCGGCAGTCTTTTCATCGCCCATCCTGAACTTTTTCTCCAGGAGCTCGTAAGTGTTCTCTGCCACGTCCCCCAGGACCTGGGCGCTTGCGTTGAGCTCTTCGACGGACGCGGTCTGTTCCTCGATGGACGCGCTTGTCTCCTCGGACGAAGACGCGGTCTCCTCTGCCGTCGATGCGGCCGCCTCGATACTCTTCGCGATGGACTCCAGCGCTTCCGCGCCCGACCGGGCATCGGCAGATACTTCCGCTATCATGCGGTTTATCTCATCTACGGACCTGACGACTTCCTGAATGTTCGTCATGGCGCTGGTGATGACCTTTTCACCTTCGACCGACTCCGACGAGACGTTCTCTATAGACCTCATCACGCGCAGCGTTTCCTGCTGGACGTTCTCGATAAGGCTGTTGATGCGCTCAGTGCTCTTCCTGGATTCGTCCGCAAGCTTCCTGACCTCTTCCGCGACAACTGCGAAGCCTCTTCCGTGCTCCCCCGCACGAGCCGCCTCTATCGCTGCGTTCAATGCGAGCAGGTTTGTCTGGTCAGCGATATTCTTGATCGTATCGGTGACCTTGCCGATCTCCTTCACGGCCTGGTCCAGCCCGGATACCACCTGTGTCGCTTCCCGCACGGCAGAATTAATGCTCTTCATACCGCTTGAAACGTCTGCCGCCTCATCGCCGACCTCTTTTGCTTTCCTTGCGCCTTCTTTTGCCAGAACGGATGATCTTTCCGCATTCGAGTCCAGCTTTCTGAACAGCGTGTTCGCATCTCTCGCCCTGCTGGAAGCCTCGTCTGCGAGCCTTGCCAGGTTCTCCGCTCCTCTGGATATCTCGCCGGACGCAGATGCGACCTGCTCAATGCTCGTGCTCATCTGCGACGCGCTCTCCGCGACCTCCTGTGCCTTATTCTTGGTCTCGCCGGCATTCAGCTTGATCTCGCCTATGATGGAACGGAGGTCCCTGATGAGCAGATTATAAGAGTCGAATATCTTGCCGAAATCATCGTCATGCTCCTTGACCATGACACGATTGAGGTCGCCATTGGCCACGGCCTCTATGCCGTCCACAAGTAGCGATGTCATGCGCGAATTATATTCAAGCTGGGCCTTGATCTGTTCCTCTTTTTCTTTTATGACAGTGATATCCTGGATGACCTCTATGCCGCCTATGAACTCGCCCGAGGAATTTTTGATAGGTATAGCCGATATGAGTGCCGGCATAAACACTCCCTTACCGATAGGGATCTTCCGCTCTTCGTTAATGACGCTCTTCTTGGTGTCTATGACTATATCAAGGACAGTGTCCGATTTTACATTGAGCACATCGCGGATGGACTTGCCGATACTTTCTTCGACGGATTTTTTGCTAAAAGTGGTGAAATTTTCGCTGACATAAGAGACGATATGGTTCTGGTCCGCGATAAGAAGGCTTACTGGTATGCTCCTCAACATCCTTTGAATATTATCGGCCTGTTTTTTCAGCTCGATCTCATTTTGTTTTTGTTTTGTGGTATCCCGTATGATCTCAATGCCGCCCTTAAAATTACCTTTTTCATCGGTCATCACTAAGGCGGTGAGCTGGGCATACATCGTATCCCCTTTGACGGTCTTTAGTTTCACGTCATGTATGTATTCCCGCTGGCCTGCCCGGAAACTCTTTTCTATCGGACAGCTGCTATCGCAATATCCGGAAGGTATGTTATTGCACATGAATCTGTCACATCTATACTCGCAAGCCTTATCCACAGCGATCCCCGTAAGCCTGGCGGCCGCATTATTACAATAGACTATATTACGGTCCGCGTCCCGGACAAGAATAGGGTCCGGGATGTAGGAGAGTATTTTTTCATACTGGCTGCTATTCATTTTAACCGAGCGCTTACCTGCGCTCATTAATATTCCAAGCACACTACTAAACATTTTAATTGCACGCCCCTCTACCCCCCGAAGCTTAACCATATCATTTTTATCATCAAGATATTGCTAATTAATCGTTATTTTTGCAAACAAACTATAAAGATTTTATGTTATAGAAAATTAGATTGTTTTGTAATTATTTTCTTGAAATTAGCAGTAAATTTGACTTTCTAAAATGTATTTTCAATAAAAAAATTTGTAAATATTAAGGAAAAAATTGGTTTTCGCATAAAGCGAAACTATGCCACATGGTGTCGCATGACACGTGTTACGCGCTGTCTTATATCACAAAGGCGTTATATACACATGATTAAATATGTAAATTATATGAGCGAGATAAACTGCCCCTCCTGCAACGGTTCAAACGTTGAACGTATAAAAACTGACAGCGCGTTGAAGTCATTCATTGTAATGTTCACGGACGGCAATGAATCGCGTACAAGCTACCAGTGTAAAGATTGCGGGAATAAGTTCCAGATAATAAACGTATCCAGCAACGCAAAAAGCGCGCTTGCGATATAAGATCCACTTAATTTTAAATATTGTCCCGATATTGTTTCCGGGCGTAGAGGGGCCTGTCCATATTTTTATAGATCTTTATAAAATAAAATACGAATATTTTTCCCCTAATTTTACCATAAAATAGACTAAAGATCATGTAAACTAATGACTTTTTGCAGAGTGTCCTTGGTTTTAGTTTATATTACCATTATCTGTTAAAATGGCATAAGATCGTGATATTTAATGATGTACCCTGATATGAGATAATTTCATCTCAAAGTCAAAGGATATCTCAAAGAGATCATCTCTTTTTTAAAAAGAAACGTCGAGATCGTCGTATCTTTGAGTCGTGGTTAAGTCATCGAGACAGAAATATGCCGGATCATCTATTATCAATGATCATAAACTTATAGAACGGAGTCGGATTATATTCCTTATCTGCAGCGGCATGACAAATGAAGCGACATGCTGAAAGATAATATTCCTGATTATGAAAATTACTGGCTTATGGCCCCCCCATCGGAAAATGCTTTTATATTATATATGGTAAAGCTTATTGGAACCAAAGGTCTAACAAAATTATTCAAGCTAATACATTGTGATACTCAAAGGAAGATATTTATGCGGCAAAGTCTCTCAGGCGTCACTACGATACCGAGCTATAAAAGACAGGAGAACATCGGCGAGGAAAAAAGAGCAGACAGGCCGATAAAAGTCTCGGTCGTCATCCCCACAATGAACGAGCCTGCCATAGGCAGAGTAATAGAAGAAACAAGGCAGGGGTTAAAACACTTTGAAGTCGAGATAATCGTCGTAGATAAGTCGGAGGACGATACTGCAAGACGGGCGTTGAAGGCTGGAGCCATAGTTGTCCATCAGGAAAGCGTTGGCTACGGGGACGCATACATCACGGGTTTCAGGCAAGTATCGCTTGATTCTGACATTGTAGTGATGATGGACGGGGACTACACCTATGATCCTTTTGAGATCCCGTTATTACTGGAGCCGATAACCAAAGGGTCGGCGGACATCGTCCTGGGGAACAGGTTCGCGCGTATCGAAGAAGGCGCCATGACCGGCCGTAACAGGCTCGGTAATAAGATAATCACAGGCTCCATAAATTTACTGTACAGGTTAAGGTTGAAAGATTCGCAGACGGGGTTCCGGGCCATCAGGGCTAGCTCTATGCACGTGCTGGAGGTAACATCCGAAGGAATGCCGTTCGCGAGCGAAATGATCATCGACTCAATGAAAAAATCTTTGAAGGTGGTCGAGGTCCCGATAAGGTACAGGCAGCGCATCGGAGATCCTAAGTTAAAGGCATATAAGGATGGTTCCCAGATACTGGGCCTGGTGATCAGGATGGTCAGAGATTATAACCCGCTTACTATATTTTTACCGGCCGGGGCGTTATTGATCGTCCTGGGCACGATACTGGGTTCTTCCGTAGTGTACGAATGGCTTACCACAGGACTCGTGACAAGACTGGCCTCGACAGTGTTATCAGCGTTTCTTATCATAGCAGGATTGCAGATAGTCTTTTTCGGACTTCTGGCGGACATCATCCTGGTAGCGCTCAGGTCAAGGCATTAGGATAGTGTCGGATAATGAGGATCGCCTTTGTCACGGACGTAGTATACCCTTATGTCAAGGGCGGCGCGGAAAAACGCATATACGAGATGTCAAGGCGTCTTGCGGCAAGCGGCAACGAAGTACACGTATTTAGCGCAAAATGGTGGGAAGGCCCTTCTGTCATGGTAAAGGACGGCGTGACATATCACGGCGTCTCCAGGGCACGAAGCCTGTATGCCGGTGACCGCAGGTCGATATTCGAAGCGGTGCTGTTCGGCGCTTCCCTCGTTATTCCCTTATTGAAAGAAAAGTTCGACGTCATTGACTGTAATCAGCATCCCTATTTTTCCATATTCTCCTGTAAGCTGGCATCAGTGATAAAAGGCGGAAAGTTTTTTGTGACGTGGCACGAGCTCTGGGGTGATTACTGGTATGAGTATATGGGGTTTGCCGGCTTTTTCGGTAAGACTGTTGAGAAAATAACTTCACTTCTGCCTGACCGCATAATATCTGTATCGAAAAAGACAGCGTCAGACCTTATCGCTTCCGGCATAAGCGAGAATAAAGTGATCACCGTGCCGAACGGGATATCATACAAATCGATCAAGGACATCAGCCCTTCGAATGATGGGCACGACGTTGTTTTTGCCGGACGGCTTATAAAAGACAAGCATGTCCGCGATCTGCTCGGTGCATGCTCTGTCGCAAAAGAGACCATCCCGGACCTTAAAGCACTTATAATCGGCGACGGCCCTGAAAAAGACCTTCTTCAGGACATGACAGTAGAGCTGGATCTTCAGGATAACGTGAAGTTTGCCGGCAGGCTGGAAGAATCGAGCCTGATAGCTTCGATAAAGTCATCCCGCGTATTCGTGCTGCCGTCGACCAGGGAGGGCTTCAGCATCACCACTCTTGAAGCGCTCGCCTGCGGCACCCCGGTGATAACGGTCAGGGGAAAAAAGAATTATGCGACCGAATTGATCGAGGATGGAGTTACAGGGCTGATTGTCGACCTGGACTATAATAGTATCTGCGATGGAATATTACAATTGTTAAAGGACGAAAACAGGCGAAAGACCATGTCCGAAAAATGTGTAGTATCGGTAAAGGACTATGACTGGGACATGCTGGCATCGAAGCTATTGAAGACATATAGGGAATTCTAGATAAAGAGAGAAAATTAATATATAAACAAAAACCTTAGCTTGATAAACAGCCTGACGGAGATAATAAAATGATCAGTGTCATTATCCCTGCATATAATGAGGAATCAAGGATAGAAAAGACATTAACGGATTATATCGAAGGCTTGAAAGCGTCGGGCAGGGAATATGAATTAATTGTCGTATGCGACGGCAGTAAGGACAGGACAGCCGAAATAGCGTCCGGGTACGCGAAAGTACTGGAGTTCGCCGACAGGCTCGGAAAAGGAGGAGGCGTCCTTGAAGGCTTCAAAGCTGCCGGCGGCGATGTTTTAGGATATACGGACGCAGACAATTCGCTTAAAGTAGACCAGTTTATAAAGCTGATCGAGGAAATGGACAGGACTGGTGCCGGCTGCGTGATCGCGGACAGGAAGTCCAAAGAGTCCATCATTGTCGAGAGCCAGTACCTTATAAGAAGATTCGCGAGCGAGGCGTTCAATTTTATGCTGTCAAGGGCCATCTTCGGCCTTAAGATAAGAGATTCTCAATGCGGCGGTAAGATATTTAAGAAAGAATGTCTTGAGCCCGTAATACCAAAAATGGTATGCAAAGGGTTTGAGTTTGACGTCGAGCTTTTATGGCGGATAAAAAGTAATGGATGTGACATAGTCGAAGTGCCCGTCATATGGAAAGACGACAAAGGCAGCAAGTTCAGTTTTAAGTACATACCGTCAATGTTCGTGAACCTGATGAAAGTCAGGCTCGGGATCTATAAAAAAAATTAGAGATCAGGGGATTAACATCACCCAAAACATCTCGATAAATTTAAAGATTTGATCACAAAAAGAGAATTCAATATCATTTGAGGGTGAGCATTGTTGGCCGGTATGGATCCATTAGGATTGATCAGGGGAAATGAAAAAAAGATCTCGCTCCTGATAATTCTGGCAGCGGCCATTATCCTTTTCTATTTAGCCTTAACGACACAGGTCCGCCTGGTAGGTGACGGTTCTACTTATTATATGCAGATGCAGAGTATAGTGAACGACCTTGACATACAATATCAGGAAAAAGACATTATAAGGGCTTTAGATGTTCAGTTCGACATCCTTCCTCAGAACCTTTTCCTTATAAAAACTGGCAGCGGAGATTATTTTTATGGAAAAGATTTCTCATATGCTCTTTTTGCATCGCCGTTTTATATGTTCCTTGGTAACAACGGCATATTACTGTTCAATGCGCTGATGATATTTTCCATGATACTATTCGGGTACTTCCATCTTAGAAAAAATAACGGCAGCATCTTATCGATCATAGTATCATTGTTGTTCTTCGCCCTTTCAGTCGTTCTTATCTATATGTTCTGGATACATGCGGATATTTACAACATGTTCCTTATCATGACGGGAATGTTCCTCTGGACAGTATATCATGATAAAAAGGACATAAGGTGGCTGGGAGCCGCATCGCTCTTCCTCGGGCTGGCAGTTGTGGCAAAGGCACCTAATGCAGCCTTATTTATACCGATAATATCCTACGAGCTATACAATAGAAGATTAAAAAACTCGGCGATCATAGTGCTAATGGCGCTTATCCCGGTTCTCGTATTTTACGGTTATTTCCATATGAATGCAGGCACGCTGTCATTTTACGGAGGAGACAGATACAACTACATGACAGAATACCCGTTCGTAAACGGGTACGATAGCCAGAACGAGGCGGGGATCCCGTATTTTAGCATTAGCTCCGATAAAAAGGACATTATGTTAAACCTTAATGATATTACTATCATTCCGTACAATGTTTTTTATTATCTTTTCGGGAAATTTTCCGGCATATTATGGTATTATCCTCTTGCCGTCTTTGCAATGCTGGCATTTTTATTATCCTTTAAAGAAAGGAAAGATGAAAAAGTAAAAGACGATGGTAAACCGGTCGTATTTTCATGTATCGCCCTGTACATTTTAATGTTCACGACCGTTCTGGGTAATAATTACATGGGCGGCGCCTGTAATATCGGGAACAGGTATTTCTACATATATCCGATATTTTTATTGCTGATCGGAAAGGTCGACATTAAAAAGATCGCGATATTCATAGTGCTGGCATTGATCACGCTTTCGCCCATACTGATGCACCCCAATAAGGGGCCGGACCAGTTCGCGGACCATATAGATAAGTTCCCGTACCGGTATTTCCCAATAGAATATAGCCAGTTAGACAAATTGTGGATACCATCATATGAGTTTAACGGATTTGACGGCAGTATCTACAGGCTGGACAATAATGCCGAATATGCCACCGATGGCTTTTTTATAACCAACACGTCCGAAATGCTGTTAGTATCCGGTTCTGAAATGAACGAGACAAGACTGAGATTATTCTCCTATGAAAATGATAACATGATAAAGATCATTGTCGGGAGTAAAAATGTAAGTACGGTCTTAAATAAATACGGGTATGATACGATCGCTATTACAGATATTCAGCCGGAGTATAAGGATGGAAAATACTGGATATACAGGCTTTCAATAAGCAGTGACGGAAAAATCTTGATGATACCGATGACGGAAGAAAACATTGTACCCGGCCTGCCCGCCATGCAGGCATTATAATTTAATTATTATATTTTGATACAAAGTGTTTATAATATATTAAATAATGTAATAGAGTGATTTGGATGAGTAAACGTGCGCTTATCACAGGTATCACCGGCCAGGACGGTTCTTATCTGGCCGAGTTATTACTAAAGAAAAACTACGAGGTCTACGGGCTTGTCAGAAGGACGAGCAACGTGAGCACTTCAAGGATAGATCACATCCTCGATAAGATCAATATCGTAATAGGGGATATGTGCGACCAGAGCTCGCTTATCCATGTCATGAAAGAGTGCGAGCCCGACGAGATATATAACCTGGCCGCACAGTCATTCGTGGGCTCTTCATGGTCCCAGCCGTTGTATACGGGCGACGTCACCGCGCTTGGCGTGACAAGGCTGCTGGAGGCCATTAAGATCAACGAGCTTGACGCTAAATTTTATCAGGCATCATCGAGCGAAATGTACGGCAAGGTGCAGGAGACACCCCAGACCGAAAAAACCCCGTTCTATCCGAGAAGCCCGTA
The DNA here is from genome assembly GCF_021023085.1 of Methanooceanicella nereidis. Classification (NCBI taxonomy): domain Archaea; kingdom Methanobacteriati; phylum Methanobacteriota; class Methanomicrobia; order Methanocellales; family Methanocellaceae; genus Methanooceanicella; species Methanooceanicella nereidis. The sequence goes on from NZ_PGCK01000013.1 coordinate 92,911, forward strand.
CGCAGTGGCAAAATTATACGGCCACTGGATAACGGTCAATTATCGTGAAAGCTTCGACATGTTCGCCTGCAGCGGAATATTATTCAACCATGAGTCACCCCGAAGAGGCATCGAGTTCGTGACCAGGAAGATATCGGACGGAGTCGCAAGGATCTATCACGGCCTGCAGGATGAATTAAAGCTAGGCAACCTCGACGCCAAGAGAGACTGGGGATTCGCCGGGGACTATGTCGAGGCCATGTGGCTGATGCTGCAGCAGGAAAAGCCTGACGACTATGTCGTGGCCACTGGAGAGACTCACACGGTGAGGGAGTTCTGTGAGATCGCTTTCGAGGCGGCAGGACTTGACTGGGAGAAATACGTCAAGGTCGACCCGCGGTTCATGAGGCCGGCAGAAGTTGAACTGCTACTGGGAGATTCGACGAAGGCAAGAAAGGCCCTGGGATGGGAGCCGAAGGTCTCGTTTAAGGAACTCGCCAGGATGATGGTGAAAAGCGACATAGAGCTCGTCGAAAGGAACATAAGGAGCATGAAAAAGTAAGCAATATCGGAAAAGTCGTGCTCTGATATGATACTTTGAGCGGGATCAATATGACGTGGGCAGGTAAGAACGTCCTTATAACCGGTGCCAGCGGGTTCATAGGCAGGTATCTGGTCGATGCGCTTTTGGAAAAAGGCGCGAACGTAACCGGGTTGACAATGAGCAGCCCTGATCCCTCTGACAGGAATATCAGGTGGGTGACCGGCGACATTACTGACAGGGGATCCATAAAGGATGTTTGCGAAGATATTGACGTCGTTTATCATCTTGCGGCGATATCAAATGTCCCAAAGTCCATACAAAACCCGCTTTTGACCTTTAATACTAACACTTTTGGCACGGTAAATCTTCTGGAAGAAGCCCGATTATCCGGGAATGTCAAGTTCGTTTACATAAGCAGCGCCCACGTTTACGGGCCGCCGAAATACCTGCCTGTCGATGAGTCTCATCCTCTGAACCCGAGAGAGCCATATGCCGCCAGCAAGATAGCATCGGAGAACATAGTCCAGGCATACGGGAATGCTTACGGGCTGGACTATGCGATAATAAGGCCGTTTAACGTATTCGGGCCGGGCCAGGATGAGAGCTTCCTGATACCGGGGGTTATTGCACAGGCATTGAGGAATAAAGAGATAAAAGTGGGAAATACCGAGCCTACGAGAGACTTTTTGTTCGTTAAGGATTGTGTCGGAGGGTTCCTGGCAATTGCAGAAAAAGGCTCAGGAATATTCAATATCGGTTCGGGGAATGAGATAAGGATATCCAATGTCGTCGAAAAAATAAGGGACCTGATAGACAGTTCTATCCCCATCAAGAGCGATGAGAGCAGGATCAGGGGCGGAAAGGTCGAGATCCCGAGAATGTGCGCGAACATTGAAAAACTAAATGGATTAGGATGGTATCCTGAGATCGGTTTTGATGAAGGCCTGACACAGTGTATAAATAAAAACCGGGAAATATTTTGACAATAGATCCAAGCTTTAAGCTTATTAAATATCATGTTTTATTAAAAAATTTCTTGTAGGGGGAGAACATACTTGGATTTAAGAAAAATTCAAATCGATAAAAACAGCCATCCGATTTTAAATATTATTGCACCAGTATTGATATTTTTAACAGCTTTTATTCCGCGTGCTTTATCGCTTGGCACAACATTGACCTCCGATGAAAGATTTTGGCTGGAGCGTTCCCCTTCATTTATATCGGCATTGATGGACCAGAACCTTACTGGAACATATCAGTCCGTTCATCCCGGCGTGACTTTAATGTGGCTGTCAGGCACGTCATTACAATTATTTTATAATGAAGCTATGGAATTTTCAGAAAAATTGTTCTTCGCCAGCATTCCCGTCGCGCTTGCGACCACGATCGGCATTGTCATCGCATATTACCTGTTAAAAAAGATATTTAATACAGAGATAGCGTTCGTATGTGCCGTCTTGCTTGCACTGGAGCCTTTTCTCGTCGCACATTCGAGAGTAGTCCAGCTAGACGCCCTTGTAAGCACTTTTATGATATTGTCAGTGCTGTCGTTGATAGCTTATTTAAAGTACAACGACAGGAAAATTTATCTTTATTCTACCGGGATTTTTACGGGACTTGCATTATTGACAAAATTATCTGCAATATTTTTATTGCCTTTTATCATATTTGCGATAATAACATGGTACTTATTGGATATTTTAGGTCCGGAACATAAGAATGTGTTAAGTAAAGAAAATATCTCAAACTGGATTAAGATATTATTGTCATTAGGCATCATCATCGTACTTACATACGTGATCCTCTGGCCGTCGATGTGGGTCGCGCCCCTGGAGACGCTTCAATATGTCTTCGGCGGTGTCGAATGGGCTGCTACAACACCTCATGGATCAGGATTTTATATGGGAGAGATCTCAGACGGCAATTATGATGCCAGTTTTTATCCTGTAGCCATTCTAATGAGAGCAACCCCGATAATTTTATTTTCCGCTTTCCTGTCATTATTCTATCTGGGAATGAACATTCATAAAAGAGGTGTCTCAGACAACGAAAAAGTAATGATACTGATCGTTTCATTTATACTATTGTTTATCGTACAAATGACGCTGGGCGATAAGAAATTCGACAGGTACATATTGCCGGTTTTCCCCGCATTAGGAATCCTGGCATCTATCGGGCTTTGCTCATTCGCGAATACAGTATATGAAAGATCGCCGAATTTTAGCTTTAACGGGATAAATATTAAAGAGAGGATCAATAAGAAAACAGTATTATCAATACTACTTCTGGCCATAGCGCTTATTCAGGCAACTACCCTGATATCGCTGCACCCATATTGTTTATCATACTTCAATCCGCTTGCGTTCGGAGGCCCGTCGAATGCCACGAATATGCTTGTTGTCGGATGGGGAGAAGGCGGAGATCTGGCTGCTAAGTACCTTAATGAAAAGCCGAATGCAACGGATCTTTTAGTAGCGGACCAGTATCCCGGGTTCCGAGAATACTTTAACGGCCATTCGAAAAATATGAGCGAAAAGATCTGTTATATGGGCCGTGTTTATTATGTTGATTACCTGGTCTTCTACGTCTCAGCAGTCCAGCGCGACTGGAATAAAGAGATATGGGACCTGTATAAGGATAAGGAGCCTGAGAAGGTCATAATGATAAACGGCATAGAATATTGCTGGATATATAAAGCATGATAATATCCGGTATTATGCGAGAGAAATAATCGATCATCTATTATGTTTTTGAGACACGAAAAGTTAATGTCAAATGAAATAGATAGCCTTGCTATCCAAAAAAATTACATTAAACCATTAGATGCATTAAAATAAATGAACGGAATGGCCCATAACAGAAGGGAACTATAAATGACGGACAACCCATATATATCGGTAATAATACCTGTTTACAATGAAGAAGACAATATTACCGAGCTTTATGGGCAGTTAAGCTCAGTATTATACTCATTGAATCAACCGTTTGAAGTGCTTTTTATCGATGACGGTTCAAGGGATAACACTTACAATAAACTAAAAGAGATCAAGGATGATAATGTCAGGATCATCAGGTTTCAGCGTAATTTTGGAAAAGCTGCAGCCCTGTCATGTGGATTTAAGTATGCTCGGAGTAACATAGTAATAACGATGGACGGGGACCTGCAGGATGACCCAAAAGAGATCGCGAAATTTTTGGAAGGATTAAAAGAATTTGATATGGTATCCGGATGGAAATATAGGAGAAAAGACCCGTTCACAAAAACGATACCATCAAAGATCTTTAATATTTTGACAAGGGTCCTGACGAATGTCAACATTCACGATTTTAATTGTGGATTTAAAGCCTACAGGGGATATGTTGTAAAAGATATTAAACTGTATGGCGAACTTCATCGATATATCCCGGCGATAGCCCAATGGAAAGGCTATACGGTTGGTGAGATAAAAGTAGAACATCATCCAAGAGTGCACGGAAAATCTAAATATGGTGCAAACAGGCTATTAAAAGGATTTTTGGACCTGATTACCGTAAAATTCCTGATAACATATATACAAAGACCATTGCACCTTTTCGGGAGTATTGGCGTATTACTGAGCGGGTCCGGGTTTCTTGTCGGATGTTACTTAATATATTTGTGGTTCAACGAAGTAAAAATAGGGGACAGACCATTATTGAACTTATCGGTTTTACTGATAATCACCGGCATACAATTGATTGCTATGGGATTGATAGGTGAACTATTCGTAAACTCAAAGGATAACAATAACTGGATCATTAAAAAGGAATGATGATGAAGCGAAAAAGTCTTCTGGCCATATTGGTGACATTATTTTTTATTATCTTCCTTTTAGTAAGGCTGGATATAAACACGATCATTAATACAGTTTTGAAGATGGATTTTAAGCTTTTATTGCTCACGATACCATTTATAATATTGTTATATATTATAAAGACGAAAAAATGGCTAATATTATTAGACAGTATTGACATCAAGATAGGCTTCCTGGAAGCTTTTAAAATATATCTAATAGGTACGTTCTATGGGGTTATCACGCCGGCAAAGGTCGGGGAGTTCACGCGGTCGTTCTATCTCCAACAAAAGAAATCGCAGACCATACCAACAATATTAGTTGACAGAATAACGGATATTGTGACACTATTACTGTTAAGTATAGTCCTGATACTGGCCTTATTTAATAACAATGAGCTAATAAATCTGATCATTCTGATGATAGTCCTTTTCATCAGTGCTATCTTTATTGTAACGAATAAGAGGATTGTAACAATGATCTTTAAATTATTCAAGATCAACGACGACCATAAAGAAAATTATTTCGTTACGTTTAACAGGATAATAAAAAATAAAAAAGCGCTATATTACGTTTTGTTGTTAACGTTTTGTTACTACATGGTCAATATGTTTATATTCTGGCTGATCATTAAATCATTGAACCCTGCCCTAAATGAGATGCTTGCACTGTCTCTTCCGATAATTATTATCATGGGGAATATTCCTATCACTGTATCGGGATTAGGTATAAGGGAATTTGTAAGCGTGTTGATCTTTTCGTTACTTAATGAAGAGCCGGCTTATGGCTTTTCTGCATCTTTGATATTATATGTTATTACTTGCCTGATACCAGGTCTTGGGGGGTCAGTTTTCACAATAAGGAAAAGGAAGAATGAGAATGAATCTAAATAGAGGAAATTATAAAAAATATATGAGCAACAATCCACTTGTGTCCATGGTTATTTCAAAATTCTTAAATGAAATAAAAACTACGTTAGAAACATTGAATGTAAATAATGCATTAGACGTAGGATGTGGAGAAGGATTTGTAACACAATATTTAAATCTAAAAAATTCTACGGGTATTGATATTTCTAATAATGCATTGATATTTGCTCGTAAAATTAATAAAAATACAAATTTTTGTAGGTCAAGTATTTATAAATTACCTTTCAAAGATGAAAGTTTTGATTTGATTATGGCTTTAGAAGTACTTGAACACTTAGAAGACCCAGACTCCGCGCTATGTGAAATAAAAAGAATATCTCGAAAATATTGTTTATTAAGCGTACCAAATGAACCCTATTTTAGAATAATGAATTTGTTTAGAGGAAAAAATATTATTAGGTTAGGGAATGATAAAGAACACATTCAAGGATGGACATCAAAAAAATTTTTAAAAATGTTAGAGAGACATTTTGAGATTATTATATTAAAAAGGCCCTTTCCTTGGACACTAGTTTTATGTAAAAAGAGGGAATATTAGGGAGATAAAATGAAGATTAATATCAAAAAATTTGATTCCCATACATATGAAGTAATATTAGTGTTAGCATTATTTTTAATACCATTTATATTAAGAATTATATTTATATCACATTATTTAGATGATTGGGATAGTATTCAATTTGCATTAGGGATCCATGATTTTAATATTAAAGAACATCAACCACATCCACCAGGTTATCCAGCTTATATATTTTTAGCCCAATTATTTTATATAATTTTTCAAAATGATACACTAACATTAACATTAATGAGTGCATTATTTGGCTCAATATCAGTTGTTTTTACATATTTATTAGCGAAAGAATTTTTTGGATATGAAATAGGAATATTATCAGCTGCTATATTATCATGTACACCAGCCCATTTTATTTTCAGTGTAGTTGCTATGAATGATATTGTATCAATGAGTTTATTGATAGTATCAATTTATTTGTTATATATAGGTTTAAATCGAGAGAAATTTCTTTTATTAGGTTCTTATTTAATAGGCTTTACAATAGGAATACGACCTCAAATATTTATATTGATAATCATATTATTTAGTATTATTCAATATTGGAAAAAAAATCTTTCATCAAATATCTATTCAATTATTTTATTTATATTTGGATGCATTACATGGTTTATTCCAGCATCGATATTGAATGGGGGAGTAATAGAATACCTAACTCTTACAAGATCACAGATTGATGCTGTAGATAGATTTAATTATACATTTGTACAATTTGAAAAATTTATAAACCTAATGTTAGATGGATGGACACAAATAATAATATTTTTTATAATTTTAACTACTATAGCAATATGTTTACTAATAATCGAAAAAATGGGAAAAGTAAATTTAAAAAATATCAATAAGCCATTAACAATATTATTTATATGGTTATTAATTGGAGTGTTTTTTATTATTTCGCTTTATACATTATACATAACAAGATATTTACTACCAATTTTTGTACCATTATCAATTATAATTTCATATTCTATAAAATATATTGGTGATAAATTTTCAAATAAAAAATTAAAGATAATATATTATTCAATTGTGTGTGTATGCATAGTAATAATGTTGATACAATCGATATCGATTGTATCAAGTATATCCCATATTGCTCCTGCACCAGTACAAGCTGCTACATATATTGAAGAAAATTATAATCATAATGATACCATTATAATTGCCAGAGATTCTTATAGGCATTTTCAATATTACTTACCAAATTTTACTACTAAAATGTACGTTTCAAATGTAAAATTAACAGATGAAACGCAAATTACAAAAATTATTAGCGAAAGTCCACTGTCGTTCGAAAATTCTGTAAAAATTAATGAATTTTATAGATCTGACAATATTTATCAAAAACATTCTAAAGTAAATTTGTATGAAGAGGAACTATATAATAGAATCATAGCCGACATAGGAGTGCATGATCTTGAAATGTGGGGGGAAACACCTACCAGATGGATTACTGAAAATGCAACTTTCATTTATATATCTAAAAATATTGAAGAAACTAATATAACTTTTAATGTAAAACCATTTCGAACAAACAAATCATTGATAGTATTCATTAATAATCAAATAGTATTCAATGATAATATTAAAAATTATGAGAAAATTACTATACCAATACATATTGATAAAGGTGTAAATAAAATTATATTTTATTGTCCTGATAAAAGCCAACGTCCATGTGATATACCAGAACTAAAAAGTAATGATAATAGATATTTATGTTTTTACATTCAAAATATTTATATAGATGGTTAAAAATATTTATTTTAAATATTTTTTAATGAGAAAAGTAAATCTAACATACAAGTTATTAAGTTATTTTAAATAATTATCTTATTTTTATATCGTTTTTAATATTACCAGTAATCATTCTTTTAATTTTATTAGACAATAAAATTTTCATACCAATCCCAATAAAAAAGATAATAAAATTCGGTATCATTATCTAAAAGAAAATTTAAATTATTATTAAAAGTACCTAATGGATCAAACTTTTAGAATATATTGGAAACAGAAACCCCAAAATCATATAATTTTATTCAATATTGATTTTTCAAATTCTGTTAGTATTAACATTAATTCATTATCAGTGTTGAAAGTAATATCATTAGAATTTAATTGCTCTTCTAATCCCCCAACATTTCTGCATATAACCGGTTTATTATACAATTTTGCTCTGGCTAAAACACTAGAGCTCCATATCTCCTTATACGGAATTAAAATTATATCCGAAGCATTAATCCATTCATCAAACTCTTTATCACTAACAAATGAATCAACTAATTTAACATTATTTGACGATTCTACAATATTTTTTAATTTATACCAATATCTAAGATAAGGTTCTTCTTTTATCCTTACGGATCCCACAATATATAGAAGTAGATTATTATTTTCTAGTTTTTTAAAGCAATTTGCTGCTACATCAAAACCTTTATGCTCTTGAATAAACCCGATACATAAAAAAATTATTTTATCACTTGGTAAGCCAAATTTGTTCCTACACTCAGATTTTGATAAATTTGTATATTTTATAAAATATTTAGAATGGTCAATTAAATGGTATTTTCCGTCTTGTAATTTAAAATAATGACTTATAAAAGTATCAATTTCTTTTTGAGTATGGAATAAAATATTGGGACAAAGCCCCCATTTCAAACATTCTAAAAATTTATAGAAACCTTTTTTATCATAGGAGATTTCGTGTGCTATAACTTCAATCTTACGTCCATACCTTATAAATAAATAATAAAATGAAAGATATGTTAAAATGTTACTTATTAGATTTTTACTTGAATCATGATAGAAAGATTCATGATATTGTATTATTGTTTTATCACAATTATTAATATATTTACTCAAACCAAGGAGTTTTCGTCCGCCTTTAAGGTCCATGTATAAACCATCTTCGGCCTTGTTCAATGAAATAATATCGACCAATTCGCCATCTTTTTTTATATTTTGAACCATCTGGTAAGCATATTTACCTATACCACATTTTTTGGGTGGATATGTAGATACCATTAAGTATCTCAATTTATTTCCCCCTGAGAGATTTACCTATCAAATTACCGAGATTAATAGACAATTTATTCCAGTCATATTCACTTTCCGCAGTATTTCTTGCACATTTTGACATTTCAGTAAGAATATTTTTATCGTCTAAAAACAATTTAATGTATTTACGGAAATCGCTTAATTCACTCTCTATATAATTATTTTTATTATACAATCCTCTTGCCCCTATTTTCGTTGTGATTACGGGAAGACCTGCTGCAAAATAGTCAAGCATTTTAATATTAATTCCTGATCCTCTCACCATAGGATTTAATGCTATATCAGATGCAAGCATATATTTTTTTAAATCATCATTACTCACTAGCCCTGTTATCAAGACATTAGAGGGAATAGAAGTTTTATCCACACAATCTGACACTCCGCCTACTATGATAAATTGTATATCACCACATTCCTGAGCAAGTGTTTTTATAATAAATTCTGCTGCATCAACATTTGGTGCGTAATTACTGCCTACAAAAATCGCTGCAAAGTTATCGATTCCAAGTTCATTCTTTAGCTTGTTTTTTTCAATGTTAATATCATAATCCTTGACAAACGTACCATTTGGCAATATAAAAATTTTTTCGGGATCTACACCATAATTTAAAACGAACTTAGCCTTATCTTCATCCGAACACGCTAAAATAATATCTGCCTGCTTACATAGATTGCTTTCCACAAAACGAACATATTCAACTATACATTTTCCAAATCCGTTTTTAGGAAATAATTGTTCCCTGAGCCCATACTCATAATTATGACTATCATATATGAGTAATTTATCTTTTATATCATCATAGATTACTGAATATATCCATGGATGACTGACAATAATAACTTCATTTTTTATTAATTCTTTTTTTACACGATTAACATATTCATCTGAAGCAAAAATAAGAAAAGGTGATAATACATCAATGGTAACATTTTGAGGGACCAATTTATTCAAATATGAATTAATATCAAAATGTGTCTTAGAAAATGGTACATCGATTTCATTTAGGTTATCCGATATCTTGATTTCGCGATGTTGTTCTCCTGACCAATCATATGAACCTATATAAGTAACTTGAAAATTTCGTGGAAAATTTGAATATAGGCCTTTTAATCTCAGTCTACCGCCACCTATAGCTGGCTCTATAGGTTGCATATCAAGTACTAAGGTATTTATTTTGGGAGTTCTTTCACTGGGATCTATATTAATACCATCAAGCATATCATTAGTTACATTGTCCCAAGTGATATGACGTACTGCATCATATCCATTGATGCCCATATTAGCTGCTTCGTCAGGATTTTCAATAAAAAAATTTATTTTTTCGGCAATTTTTATTGGGTCGGGTTCAACAATAAAACCACTTACACCATCCTTTACTATATAAGTTGGCTCTCCAGAGTCATGGCAAGTAATAACAGGTTTCTTTGCTCTAAAAGCTTCAATAGTAATATACCCAAAATCTTCTTTCTTGGTTACAAATGGTATGACAATAGAACGAGAGTACAGATCAATTAGTTCATTATCTGAAACTGGCCCCAAAAATTCAATTCGATTCTCTAATCCGAGATCACGAGTTAACTTTTTTAAATTTTTTTCGTCCTCACCTTTTCCTGCTAGGAGTAATTTGACACCATTTTTAACATATTTCATAGATTTAATAACGAGATCAATCCGCTTCCACCTATGAAGCCTCCCTGGCAAGAAGATAAATTCGCCTTTTTTTGGTTCGCTAAATCCAGATAATAAGGTATCCGGATAAATTAATTTAAAGTCAATATTATTCCAGAACTGATCGGCATTTCTAAGTCGCTCTTCTACTGTATGACCTATTGTGCAATGCTTCTTTATTCTGGATGGATCGAGACCATATTTATCAAATGCATATATTAATTCACGTTGTTTTATTTTATCCAATCCTAGAGATATTTCATCAAACATATCATAAAAGACTCTTATTGTATGAAGTAGGTAAGAAATATGATTCCTATGACGAACCATGTAAGTCGGAGCCTTGGTAGAAATAACCACATCATAATCATCTAGGTCTAAGTAATAACAATAACAATATGCCTGTACAATTGATTCAAATGTAGATTCATCAACAAGAACTTTTACATGATTGACATTGTGACCTTTAGTTATTAAAGCTTTAATAAGCCCATCATATAATCCCTCTGCACCGCCTCTTTCGCCTTTTACTGATTGAGGTGTAACTACAGCGATATTCATCATGACGCCCAACTCAATTTTTATTTTTATAAATAATTGCAATATATAATATTTATATCAACTTCTTTCTTTGGTTATAATGCATCCAATATGTAATTTTTCTTTATAATAATCAAGATGAAGAATTCTAAAACCTGCATCCTTTAGGATTGTTTCCCATTCTTCAACAGTCATTTTTCTCTCGTTACCATATTCCCTATATGGCCAATGTACTGAAGGTACAGAGAATGCAACATATTTAGCGATAGTTAATTGTTTTGATAATAGCTCTATCAAAGAATTATTATCAAAATGCTCCATAGTACCTTGTGAAAAAGCGATGTCAAATTGTTCTTCTTTAAAAATATCCAGATCAAACGCATCGATCATAACGAATTTTGCAAAGCCACCTAACTTTTTAGAAGTTTCTATAGCTCTTTTTACTATTAATGGGTCATTATCAATCCCTATACAACTATATGCATACCTAGAAAAATATATTGAGAATGAGGCTGTACCAAGGCCAATCTCTATAAGCTTGGGAACATTATCGCCAGCGCTCATACATGAAAAATGTTTAATCAGTTCAACGAACTCCATATGATGTTCAATAATTCCCTTTAAGTCATCTTCAGTGATATTTTTATTATAAAATTTAGACCAATTAGTCATTTCCGGTTCATTAATGTTACACATTTTTTCTTCTAGTATCTGAATCCTACCCATTAAATCACTAGACTCGAATGACGAAATACGATCTTCAAAATGACCAGATTCTAATTTATTTAATCTTTCGCAGATATCACTTGACTTTAATGTAGATATATGCCCATTAATGGCCATAAGAATCCTGATGATTTCATAATTAAAGTTATTTTGTTTTTCTATTATCGGATCGATGTATCTCCTAACTTCATCATTTACCATTTGTCGACCTTTAACAATCACAGGTCCTAGGACTTTTCTATGCGATGTTATAGAATAATTATAATTATTTATATCCTTGTTATAATTTAATATGGATAAATCTATATCGAAGAGATTAACTTTAGTCCCTAAGGAATTATCAATAAACTTTATTTCATTATCATCAACAAACTTATTTATTCTGTTTTGCACTAATTTATTATTTATATCAGCCATAATTGACTCAACGTCAATATCATTACTTTTAATAAGTGTATTACTCAACAAAATTGAATCCAGAGATTGGCCGATTTGTTTTTTATTACCTGAATTATCACCCATTTAATGTCCTCCTTGCTCAATCTCATAATCAAAATTAATCCTAATAAAACCTATATCATCAGAATTATTGATAACATTGAAAAAGTACTTTTTACTATGCCAATCATACGTAATTTTATAATCTTTAGATTGGCATGATACAGATACAAAATATTTTCCCTGTAATAATGGTAATTCTTTAATTAATATCCTTATCTCACCATCACCGTTTATTGAGTCAATTTTAATATTCTTAAATTTAGTGTTAGAACCGAAACATTGATTCCCTCTCTCATCAAATATTTCAAATCCGAATATTGGTTCGGATACAAGTTCTTTAGATGTAAATCTGCCAATTATTGTCATTGGATCCCCGGAGAAAAATGAATCGCCCTCGTTCCCATTTTTATCTAAAAATTTTATGTCCAATATTTCTATTTTTTTATTGCCCCATCTGAAGTTAGCCATAGATCGATATTTTTCAACAAAATCAATTGAATCTTCTATTGACTCTTCAGATCCGGTCGTTTTAGATTCATTACTTGGTTTATTTAGGATAACTTCTTGATGTTCATTATTTTCAATTGTACTTATAAAAATATCATCTTGTTTTGAATCCACCCTATATACGTATCTATCAATTACATCTGCGGTTTTTCCAAAAGCTACAACTTCGCTATTCCTTAATAATATAGTCTTATCACAAAACCTTCTTACTGCATTAAGGTCATGTGATACAAAAAGCATAGTAATTCCTTCATTTCTATATTCCCTGAAGATGTCAAGACATTTTTGTTGAAATTCCATGTCACCAACTGCTAGTACTTCATCTACTAGCAATATTTCGGGTTTTACTTGTATTGCTGTAGCGAATGCCAATCTCACCTGCATTCCGGATGAAAAGTTCTTCAACTTTGTATCTTTGAATTTAGTTAATCCTGCAAATTCCAGCACATAATCCATATTTCTGTTGATCTCTTTTTTCGAAAGCCCCATTATAGTACTATAAACTTCAATATTTTCTTTAGCAGTAAGATCAGGCTGAAATCCTACACCGAGTTCTAAAAAAGGCGTTATTTTACCATTAACCTCAACACTTCCTTTTGTCGGTCGTAATATGCCGGAAATTATCTTAAGCAATGTGCTTTTTCCACTACCATTATCCCCAATTATACCTATAGAGTCCCCTTTCTCTACAGTAAAGCTGACATCATTTAATGCAATGAATTTTTCATATGTCGAAGGACTAAAAAAGCCTTTTATATTCTCAAATAGCGTCGTCCTTCTCTCATGAGGTATTATAAACTCCTTTGTGACATTATTAACTATAATAGCCGGCTTATCTTCTGGCTTTACTTTTTTAATATTTAATTCTTGTACCTCAAGCATAGTATCCCCTATACTTCTTCTGCAAATTTTGGCTCTAATTTACTAAATACTATCCAGCCGAACGCCAACGCTAATAATGATATGGATATAATGTAAGCCACATTTTGAGCGACCGGCAACGCATCATATATTAAAACGCCCCTTAGCATTTCCATTATTACGCCCATCGGATTATACTTTAATAGTTCCACAAAAGGAACTCCTTGAAGCATGCTCAGCGAATATATGATAGGGGTCAGGAAGAAACCTGCCTGCATCACGACTCCCCATATCCATTGCACGTCCCTGTACCTTACGTTCAGCGAAGCGATCCCCAGTGAAATGCCAAGGACGAATATAAACTCTACAGCCATAACTGCCGGGAACAGGATCGCCGTCAACGTTGGCAATAATCCGAAGACGATCATGAACGCCCCGAATACTACAAATTCCAGTGCGGTCATCATAAGCGCGGTAAGACATGCACTTATTACCAGGACCTCTCTGGGGAAATAGATCTTTTTGACAAGATTAGGCTTTCCGACGATGCTGCCCAGGCTCATGTTCGTAGCCTTATCCATGAATCCCCATGATATGATACCAAGCAGCAGAAAAAGCGGATAGTGGTCAATAGACCTGTTCGCAAAAATGCTGCTGAACACTATGTACAATACAAGCAGCATCAGCAAAGGCTGTAACAGGGACCAGACGATGCCGAGCACGGAGTTCTTATATCTTAATTTCAGGTCCGTAACGGCCATCTTTTTTATTAAGCCCCGATATTCCCACAGATTGGACATTGTGATACCTTTCTATTATTTAAGCGATTAAATTATTTGAACTATGATAGCCTGATACTCATAAGACCGTCGATAGTCGATATATATTTTTTCCTGACGGCATCCGGCGAGTAATTGTCCCCTACATAGGCGATGCCGCAAACGCTCATCTTTTTCCTGGCCTCTTCATTATTTAGGACTGCATCTATCGCATTTGCGAACTCTTCATATGAGCCGTAGCTTACGCCTGCGCCGCTCCTATCGCAATGACCTTTTAGCACTTCGCACTGGCCGTTAGCGATCACGGGAGTTCCGCACAGCATCGACTCGAGCACAGAGTATGAAAAGCTCTCGTAGAGAGAAGGATTTACCACAGCGCTCGCCGCCTTTATTGCACCGCTCTTATCCTCGTCTGAGATGAAGCCCAGAGAGATGACATTGTCCTTTTCAGTGATCTTCATCGGACCTTTACCGCACAGGACGAGCTTTAGGTCTGACTTGCGCTGATAGACATAATCCTGGAAATAGTCGATCAATACGTTCAAGCCTTTCATCGCTTCGATCCTGCCGAGATAAAGAATAAAGTCCCCCCTTATCCCGTACTTTACCCGGAAATCTTCCGCAGATACTTCTGGTAATTTTACAGGAGCGCCGATCACATCGCCTTTTTCCGTGCCTAGGTTAAAAAGCTGATCTACAAAGGCTTTTTCTTCATGTGTAAGATAGACAAGCTTCCGGCTGGAGTTGAAAATATCCCTGTACACACTATACCGGATATAAGGCTCATCATGGGCCGTTGGCACAAGTATCGATTTATCTTTTACAAGCGGCAGGCAATAGTAAGTAGTGGCATACATGTATGTCACGAATATGAAAAGGTCATAGACATCACGGTTATCGGCGACATGTTTTATCAAGCGGGAAGAGTATGGGCCCATCATGCTCATCCACAGCTTTTCCATTCCTAATGTATGCGGAACATTTCGCAGCAGTACGTTCCAGGGCTTGAAAAATATACTCCGCTGCCGGTCATTTTTAAACCGCCTTATATTAATGCCATCTTCAACGCTTTCCCCTTCGGGAAAATGATTTGCCCATGTAGAATACTCTAAAGCGCATGTCGTCAGTACTTCAACATCAAAATCATCCGACAGGCACATAGCTATGTCCCTTGCGAGAGACTCCGATCCCCCGAGCACTTCTTTGCCATACCTCTGGACCACTATAGCTATCCTTTTTCTTCCCATCGGATCACACCACGCCTCTTGCTATCTCTATAAAGTTCTTTACGGTCTGTTCTATAGAATAGTTCTCCAGCATCTT
Source organism: Methanooceanicella nereidis (assembly GCF_021023085.1). Lineage (NCBI taxonomy): Archaea > Methanobacteriati > Methanobacteriota > Methanomicrobia > Methanocellales > Methanocellaceae > Methanooceanicella > Methanooceanicella nereidis. Next base: position 108,715 of record NZ_PGCK01000013.1, read on the forward strand.
CTTTCTATAGGACATCTCAGTATGATCGGACGATAAATAATTCACGAGAGCTTCCTTGAACTCATTTCTGTCCCGGGCAAGCATTCCATGCCTGACTACCTCGGGGTGCGAGCAATTATTAAATGACACGACAGGCTTTCCCATGTACTGTGCCTCGATCACGGGCAGGTCCTGGCCTTCCCATCCCGAGCAGGTGGCATATACTGAGGCGCCGGCATAGTAAGGCCAAATATCCTCTACATACCCCAGCAAATGGACGTTGCCGATCCGGTCGGCAAGAGATCTCAGTCTTCCGCCGTAATTACCCTGATAATTGCCGATAGTAACGAGGTGAACATCATCCCCGAGCTCTTTTTTCACTTCACCGAATATCTCTATCAGCGTATGAACGCCCTTATACGGCGTATGTCTGCCCACATACAGGACATATTTGCCGAATTGGTCATCTACGGGTGCTTTAATATCGTCGGGGAACTTCAAGCCGTAAGGCAGCACTTGCATTTTGCCGCTATAATTGTATTTCTTTCTGAACTCATTTCCCATGTAATCTGAGATCGGAAGCACTACGGACGCTTTCCGGGCAGAGAGCAGGCGGGAGAGATTTACCGCGGACCAAAAACCAAGATCGTATGGTTTTAATTGCAGCGAAAGTGGCGGTATACCCGGATCATGAAGCAGATGCGGAATATCCGTCATGGAAGCCACCCTATCGAATGGCGGGAAGTGGGTGGATATAAAGTCAAATTTTTGGCTCTGGATATCACTGGCGGTCTGTTTCATTTTTAAGGGGTTATTAGCAGGATATTTTTGTATAGTGATCCCCGGTATCGAAATATCGGCGGAGACCGTTGCCAGTGTGACATTGTGGTATCGCGCCAGTTCCTGAGCGAACAGGGCTACTGCTACGCCAATGCCATTACCTTTTAACATCTTATATGTAGCAACGCAAAATTTTAAGGTCTCCATCTCAGGATCTCCCGATAATCGAGTCCATGCCCGATAAAAATCGTTTAACGTCAAACTTCTTACTCTGCTCCACGCATGCTTCCCTGAAGGATGCCGGGTCAGATGCGATCTTTTTTACGGCCTTTATGATGTCATCTTCTTTACAGTCTATGAGCATGCCAGTCTTTCCATCTGCAACCGTCTCAAGATATCCGCCTTCGCGAACCGCGATCACAGGCTTTCCGCTTGCCATGGCCTCGATGGCCGTCATGCCAAAGTCCTCGTCCAGCGACGTTGTGATGAAGCCCCTACATCTGCCGTAATAGTTTATAAGGTCGTCTTCGGGGATGTCGCTGATTATAGTAACGTTAGGAGGCAGGCTCTCGCGGATCCTTTTAGCGTATGTGACGGAATGATCTCCCTTGCCGCTATTGCCTATCATTATGAGCCGCTCTTCGGGCATGCGGGCGAAAGCGTTTATCTGGACCTCAAGTCGTTTTTCCGGATACAGGCGGTTCACTGAAAGCCAGTAACCGTCATCTCCCGCATACAGGAACCGGGACGTGTCACATGGCGGATATATCACCGTGCTGTCCTTTCCAAGATATTTTTTTACCCGCCTGGCGACGTTGTCACTAATGGATACGATAGTGTCAATCCGGTCCATGGACCTTTTGTTAAAGTGAGTGTGAATTTTAACCCATACTGACGCGGCCATCCTCGCAAGCGGGTTTTTTTGAGAACTAAGAAAGTCATCTTTAAGATCGTAAAATACCCTGACCGGCGTATAGCAGTAGATAAGGTTTGGCCGGTGGTTGCGTGAGGCATGATGCGCCCAGTTCCCGCTGAATATGTAAAAGTCATATTTTCCGGTGAAGTTACACGTGGAGAATTTTAAAGTGGCCTGGACCTGCTTTATAGGAGGCACCGCCGCCAGGCTTCCCAGGCTGATGATACTTACGTCATCATAGCCCATGCGGGATATTAGCTCGCGGTTCAGGTCGGTGGTGATTATATCCGCTCCCAGATGCCTTGCGAGGGTGAGTACTACTTTTTCTCCCCCGCCGATAAAGCTGAAGTAGTCATGAAATATAGCGACCCTCATATATCTCCTGCACACCCGGAAAACTTAGTTTACCATATTAGGCTTGATATGCCGATTATATAAAACCCTTTAGTATCCTTGCCAGAAGGTCGTTGGCACGGCAATAAATAAACAGGGGGTGATTATTTCCCCCGATAATAAGATCATTCATCCTTTGCGCTATTACGTACAAGCTCGCTTGCCCTGAACAGCGATTCGAACGTGCCTGCATCGCTCCAGTATCCTTCGAGCACTGTATATGACAGTTCTTCGCGCCGGATATACTCGTTGTTCACGTCGGTGATCTCCAGCTCTCCCCTCTTTGACGGCTTGAGCGTCCTGATAACGTCAAATACGGAGTTATCGTATATGTATAATCCTGTCACCGCATAATTTGATCTTGGGTTCGCCGGTTTCTCCTCGATACCGATCACTTTTTTATTGGCCTCGTCGACCTCTGCCACTCCAAAACGGAATGCATCGGTAACTTCTTTTAAGAAGATATGAGCGCCGGACTTAAAGGACTGTACGGTCTCTCGGACATTGTCCTGGTAAATGTTATCGCCAAGTATGACGGCGACATTTTCACCGTTTGCAAAGCGTCTTGCAAGCCCCAGCGCCTGGGCGATGCCGCCTGCTTCCTTTTGTATCTCATACGTGAAGTGTACGCCAAACTCGCTTCCCGATCCGAGAAGCTCTAGGAAATGCCCTGCATGGCCCTTGCCTGAGACGATCATTATTTCCGTGATCCCGGCATCCATAAGGGTCTTTAACGGATAATAGATCATCGGCTTATCATAAACGGGTAGCAGATGCTTGTTAGTGACCTTAGTACATGGGAATAAGCGAGAGCCCGTCCCGCCTGCAAGGATAATGCCTTTCATTTTTTTCCACCACTTTTTCTTAGTTCCAGATATTCCGCGAGAGCCTCTTTCCAGTGTCTCATCGGGGTCGTCTTAGTATTGATAAGTACCGAATAGTCAGGCCTTTTTGCCTTCCTGACATACTCCTGGCTGGTACATGGTGATACGTTATCTATTATAGCCTTTGCGAACTCGTACCAGGAGCAGACACCTTCATTGGTAATATGGTAAATGCCCGGGTCAAGCCCCGCTATCTCAGGGGTCTTTGCAGCGAGGTCCGCAGTATAAGTAGGCTTGCCGAACTGGTCGTTCACGACGCGGACCGTGTCCATCTGTGCCGACAGCGCCAGCATCGTCTCGACAAAGTTCCTCCCGTGAAGGCCAAAAAGCCATGATGTCCTTATGATCCGGTAATCCTTCATGAAGGCCATGATGTTCCTTTCGCCCGCGAGCTTGGACTTGCCGTAAACGTTGATAGGGTTAGTGGTATCCCATTCCCTGTACTCTTTCATTGAGCCGTCAAAAACGTAGTCAGTACTATAATGAACAAGTGTCGCTCCGGCACGGGCACATCCTTCGGCGATGTATCCCGGAGCCCTGCCGTTAACGTCATAAGCCAGTTCCTGCGTATCTTCGCATCCGTCCACGTTCGTGTATGCTGCCGAGTTTATCACCAGACCGGGCCCTAAGCTCTCTATGACCGATAGCACGGCATTCCTGTCAGTGATGTCAAGGTCACTGTGCGTCAGCTTTATCGCGTCAGGATATACCTTACATAGATCCTGGCCCAGCATGCCGCCTGAACCTATGATCACTGTTTTAATTTTTTCCACCACCACTCGTTATCCGCATACCATTTTACGGTAGCATCTAACGCTTCTTCGAACGTGTGCTCCGGCTTCCATCCCATAGACCTCAGTTTCGAGCAGTCAAGGGAGTATCTCCAGTCATGACCTGGGCGGTCCCTCACGTACTGTATCATTGACTCGTCAGCGCCAAGGATGTTCAGGATCTTTTTCGTGATCTCTATGTTAGTCTTTTCTGCTCCGCCGCCGATATTATAGATCTCTCCGTCCGTTCCGTTATGCAGGATAAAGTCTATGGCTTTGCAGTGGTCGAGGACATATATCCAGTCCCGGACATTCATGCCTGTCCCGTAAACGGGCACCCTCTTTCCTTCGATAAGATTCGTCACGAACAGAGGTATAAGCTTCTCCGGGTACTGGAACGGCCCGAAATTGTTAGTGCACCTGGTTATTATTACGGGTAGCTTATGGGTTATGAAATAGGAGTGTGCCAGCAGGTCCGAGCCCGCCTTCGTCGAAGAATAAGGGCTGGACGGGGTGAGAATATCGGTCTCCTTAAAAGAACCTTCTTTAATGCTGCCGTATACCTCGTCTGTCGATACGTGAACGAACCGCTTTATGCCATGTTTTAGCGCAGCGTCCAGAAGCGTATATGTGCCCAGCACATTAGTCCTGACGAACGCCGATCCGTCCTCGATGGAACGGTCCACGTGACTTTCGGCGGCAAAGTGCACGACGGTGTCGACTTTACTCATTATGTTGTTGACCGCGGCAGCATCGCAGATGTCGCATTTTACGAAATAGTAAGCCGGATGATCCTCGATGTCCTTAAGATTATCAGGATTTCCGGCATAGGTCAGCTTATCGAGGTTTACTATCTCATAATCCGGATACTTATTAAGCATATGACGGATAAAGTTACTGCCTATAAAACCGCATCCGCCTGTTACAAGTAACTTCATTTTTTCACCTTTTTATAAGATCAGCCATGTTTCAGGCTCGGGTCAAGTCCCCAGTCGTACGGTATCTCCTTCGTGTCTGGAGGAAGGCGATATTCGTCCGGCTCATTATAGTTATAAGGCAGCGTCGGCACGCTTAAGAAGTACGCCGTCTCTGTGCCGATAGCCTTGAAGCCGTGATATACTCCGGGAGGGACGCTTATCAATACAGGGTTTTTCTCACCCACAAATATCTCCATTAGAGATCTATAGGTCGGCGAATCTTCCCTGGCGTCATAGAGTGCCACCTTCATCATCCCATGGATACAGGTAAAATTATCTGTTTGTTTTTTGTGATAATGCCATCCTTTAACGACGCCCGGATAAGCAGTAGTCATATAGACCTGCCCGAACTGTTTAAATATAGGATCATCACACCTCAGGATCTCCATGAGCCACCCTCGTTCGTCCGGGATAACTCTAAGGTTCTTGATCAATACGCCTTCAATGTTCGCCATAATCATTACCCTTTAAGCTCTGAGTTACTTTCTTTAATGCTGTAATTATTTAATTATATTCCTGTCATAGAGGCCATATTAGCGATCATGCAAATATAGCAAAAAACCGTGACTTTACAAAATAGAAAAAACGGGGAGATAAGAAGATCTTTCACTTCCCCCACTGCTTTATCGCCATCTCTAGCTCATGATGGTCCCTGGCATATTCCTCGATAGACACGCCCTTCTTCCATGCGTCCACTGCCTGGAACATTGCTTTTGCGCCTGCTGTGGTGCCTTCGGGATGACCGTGAATGCCTCCGCCCGCCTGAAGTATGACGTCTATGCCGTAGCCGTCGAGATTTGCTTTAACGAGTTGCGGGTATAGTCCTCCGGAGCATGCGGGGAACATCGGCTTGAACCCAGCCCAGGGCTTTCTGAGAATATCCCTCGAATAGTTGATCTCCTCGACGTTGCGCTCCATCTTGCCGCTGTAGGTGCCTATGTGGAGATTGGTGCCGCCCACCATCCTGGTCAGCTTTGCTATGACGGGCATAGCTATGCCGAAGTTGCCGCGCGTGAGCGCGCCGTGCATCGTCCTGTGCACGTGTATCGGTAGTCCGATCTTTTCATCCGTCAGTGCCTGTACGGCAGAGAAGCCTGCTGTGAGTATGTCGACCATGATCATGTTCGCGCCGAGCTCTTTTGCCCTCTCGGCGCGCTCGATTATTTGATCCCCGCCGACCGTTATGTTCACTGCGTAGAAGCATTTCTTCCCGATCTTATCCTCTACCTTGTGAAGTTTATCCATGACCGCTATAAGGCGGTCCTCCAGCGGGCAGAACTTCTGGTCGGTAAGTGTCTCGTCATCTTTTATAAGGTCAAGGCCTCCGAGGGCTGCCATCTCGGCGACTTCTGCCGTCCTCTTCGGGTTCAGCCCGACCTTGGGCTTTATTATAGTCCCTACCAGGGGGCGATCATATACGCCCAGGAATTTTCTGGCTTCCTGTATGCCGAATTCAGGGCCGTTATAATATTTTACTATAGGGTCAAAGTCAACGTCTATGAGCTTGCATGCGTTGAGCCCGCCGAGCCCGAACAGGTTTCCGGCAACGACCGACAGTATCCCCGGTATGTTGTCCGGCTCGAATATCTCGACCGGGAAATCGATCTCAACTATGTTATCTTTGGCGCTCAATACCCTTGCTCCGAGCTTCTCGTGGACTTCCTTTTCATACTCAACTTCTGTCCAGGTTCCAGTGGATTGCTCTGCAGCGATGGCCTTAGCAGCCTTTTCGAGCGGCATGTCCGCTTCTACGTAATACGTTGCCTTAACCATAGTCAACACACTCTAAAGTAATACTTCAAACATTTAAAAAATACCGGTTGTTGAATATTGGACTCGATCATTAATACCTATATAGAGTACTTATTCGACCATAATTGACATAAGTGACCATTATCATTTTCACCACAAAGCACTCTATGGGCTCAAGGGTTCACAAAGGACTTTTTTGAAGAATTATTATATACAAAAAAAATTTTGTGTACCTTACTCGCTGTTGAGCGCTTTTTGGTGGAAACTGGTGTACCCTTGAGCCCTTAACGCCCTTCGTGGTGAAAAATAGTGGACCTTCGAGCCCTTAGAGCGCCACATTGCGAAAAACCGCGTATCTTAGTTACATTTGTGCCTTTCCGGGGACATTTAAATACAAAATGTTAAATTTGATTTCGTACTATTTAATTCATCATCTTATATGTACTACCGACGGAAGAATTTATAATGATTAAACGTGTAGTAACATTATAAGGTACAAACGAATCACCAGTATGCGTGAGGACCCCTCCTAACGGTCCGGTGATGTATGCTGAACGAAAAATGGATGGGAGGACAATGCGATCGATTCTAGTAAGCTCCACTGAATTATATTCAGGTAAAAGCGCGCTGTGTATGGCGCTGGCAATGAAACTGAAAGAAAATGAACTTAGAGTAGGATACATGAAGCCAGTCGGAAACATCATCGTTGACGTTAACGGTGAGCTTGCCGATGACGACGCTTTGAATATGAAGAGGATGCTGGGCCTCGATGAGAGCCTTGACGAGATCTCGCCCATCCTGTTCACTCACCAGTTACTCGAGGACATCCTTGAGGGCAAGGATAAAAAATTACCGGAGAAGCTTAAAAAGACATTTGACTCAGTAAGCAAAGACAAAGACGTCATGATATTAGAAGGTGCCGGAGACGTAAGCGGAAGTTCCGTTTTAGGCCTTTCGGACTCCGAAGTAGCGCACCTGACGAACAGCAAGATATTGCTCGTATCGAAGTACTGCGATGAATTTACCATCGACCGTATCACAACATACCTGAAGCTACTGTCGGATGACGTCGAGGTCATAGGCATTATCTTCAACAATACGAGGATGGAAAGGATCAACTTCGTGAGGGAGAAAGTCATCCCGTACTTCGAGAGAAAAGGCATCAAGGTGCTCGGAGTTATACCGACGAACAAGGCGCTCCAGACAGTCACGGCGAAAGAGATCGCCGAAGGCCTGAACGGACAGGTGCTCGCAGGCAGTAACAACCTGGACGTCACCGTTGATAACCTTGTAGTGGGCGCAATGGCCCCGGACAGCGCGATCAAGGTGTTCAGGAGAAAGCACAGCCGTGCCGTAATCACAGGCGGCGACCGTGCAGACCTTCAGATGGCTGCTCTCGAGGCACGCATGAGATGTATCGTTCTTTCGGGTAACCTCTACCCGCCCGCACCAGTGCTGGGCCGCGCGGAAGAGCTCGGTATACCGGTCATTCTCTGCCCGGACGACACGACCACAGTAGTGGATAAGATGGAGCAGCTGCTCCGCAGCGTCAGGGTCAAGAACGTCCAGAAGATCGACCTCATGAAGAACATGTTCGACGAGAACATCGACACTGAGAAATTAATGACCTCAATAAAAGAATAAGCGGACCAGATAGAATAATTAAGGCGGTGAAAGTACCGCCTTAAACCTTTTTTATCATAACTTAAGAAGTTTTTATGTATAGGACATCTTTTTTAAAGAGTTATTCGTTTTCTCGCTTGAATATACACCGATAGCGTCTCAATTATCTACCCGGTAAATTCTTAATAATTATAGTATATCATTTATCAAGCTCACCACTAAGGCGACTAAGGTACACTAATTGTTAACCACGAAGCGCACAAAGGCGAACAAGGACACGGTTTCCAACCACAAAGCGCACAAAGGCGAACAAGGACACGGTTTCCAACCACAAAGCGCACAAAGGCGAACAAGGAACACAAAGACTTATTTTATAAGATTAGTATAAATTAAAAAAATTTTTGTGTACCTTACTCGCCTTCGTGCGCTTCGTGGTTAACAGTCTAGTGTACCTTACTCGCCTTCGTGCGCTTCGTGGTTAACAGTCTAGTGTACCTTACTCGCCTTCGTGCGCTTCGTGGTTAACAGTC